>NZ_PNDJ01000053.1:0-14502 GCF_005887255.1 Pseudoalteromonas sp. S1609
CGCCTATTAATGGAGAATAACCACACCACATAGGCTCTGCCTTGCCTTAATACCAAACAGGCTGCTGCAAATTTAACCTTGAAAGGTCAACAGACCCTAGTTTAACGCTATGTGTTAAAAAATACAAAAAGCCAGCAAAAAGCTGGCTTTAGTGATTATTTATAATGAAGTCGTCTGCTTAGTTAACAGTATTTAAACCTTGGTTTATACCCACTAAATCTTCACGGCTTAATGTTCCTGTCGCTTGTTTTAAGCGAAGCGTTGATACAACATAACGATAACGCACATCAGCAAGATTACGCTTTGCATTGTACAAGTTTTGCGTACTGATCAGTACATCAACGATTGTACGTGTACCTACTTCAAAACCCGCTTCAGTGGCTTTTAATGCGCTTTCTGCTGAGATAACCGCTTGCTCAAGCGCTTTGAATGTCGCAATGTCAGATACCACTTGATTGTAAGAAGTAATTACAGAGCGAGTTACTGCACGATAATCGGTTTCAAAATCTTGGCTAGCAGCAACGTAAAATGCACGTGCTTGATCTGTTGCAGCAACCGTTGCGCCACCTGAGTAAAGTGGTACGCTAAAGTTTAGTCCAATAGAGCTAGAATCTGAACGAGGTTGATCGTCAAAACTAACGCCATTTGACTCGCTATCTGTCAATGAGTCGCCGTAGCTAGCATTTAACGTTAGTTTTGGATAATGACCTGCTTTTGCGAGTTCAATTTGTTCTTTAGCTATATCAACCGTGATTTTTGATACCTGCAGATTCAAATTTTTGTCTTTAGCTATTTTAACTAAATCAGTTGCAGGCGTACTTGGCTTAACAGTAGAAAACGTTTTGGTGTTTAACATATCAAGTTTTGCGTGATACTTACCAGTGATCTCACGTAGCTGCTCACGGGCTGTTTCTACCGCATTATTAGCAATGATCTCTTGCGCTACTGAGTTATCAAATTGTGCTTGTGCTTCATGTACATCGGTAATAGCTGTTAAACCTACAGCGTAACGCTGTTTAGTTTGTTCAAGTTGGCGCTCAATGGCACGTTTTTCAGCTTGTACAAATTCAAGGTTATCAATAGCGCTAAGTACGTTAAAATAACCCTCAGCAACACGAACAATTAGGTTTTGCTTGGCAAAGTCGTATTGGCCGCTTGCTTGAAGTGCTTGTTTGTCGGCTATACCTAATGAATTCCATGCGCCTAAATCAAATAACGTTTGGCTTAAGCTAATACCACGAGAAAACTCGTCGCTTTCAGAATTAATTTTATTAATAGAAGATAAATCTTCAGATTGTCTGAAGGAAGTTGAGTCAGACTTTGTATAACCCATAGTCAAACCAATTTGCGGTAATAATGCGCTCATAGCGCGATCGCTTTGGTATGATTGAGCATCAGCTTGGGCTTTTGCTTTTAAAACGGTAGGATCGTTGGCTGTTGCGATTTCAAAAACTTGAAGTAAATCTTCAGCATTGGCTACGGTTGAGCCCAATGCGCATGATAAACTAACCAGTGCTGCAAGGATGTTCTTTTTCATGTGATGTTCGGTCCTTAGACAATTTTTGTACTACAGGCATGTTAACCTGTTTTACTTAATAACTAAAAAAAAAATTAGTAAAACAACGTTCTCAAGTGTAACAGAATATATACCTAACACGCCTCATTCGCTCAATTTAGCGTTTTAATGGGGCTTGCAACCAAGGCGTTGATGTATCTACGCTTTCAAAAAGGAAATAAAAAACATGGCGAATAAAAGTCGTACTCAATTTACCCATGATGATGTGAGATTAAAACCGGTTGAAAATTTGTATAAGGGGTTTTTTAAAATAAACCTTTATCAATTTCAGCATGCCTTGTTTGCAGGTGGAGAGTCTGAGGTTATTCGTCGAGAAATTTTAGAGCGTGGCGATGCGGTCGCGGTATTACCTTATGATCCAGTGACTGAGCAAGTATTGCTCATAGAACAAATTCGAATTGGCGCAATTAAAAGCAAACATACGCCTTGGCTGTTAGAATGTATAGCGGGTATGACCGATGACAGTGAAGATTACGAAGCGGTTGTTAAAAAAGAAGCGTTTGAAGAAGCAGGGCTTAATTTAACAGAACTTGAGTTTATGCTGTCTTACCTTTCAAGCCCCGGCGGTACTACAGAGCGTTTGTTCTTATATTTAGCTCACGCCGATTTAAGCCAAATGAGTACTGGCATTTATGGGTTAGAAACCGAAGGTGAAGATATTAAAACCCATATTATGCACGTAGACGAAGCACAGCAGCGACTTAATAGTGGTGAAATAGATAATGCCGCTACCGTAATTAGCTTGCAATGGTTAGCGCTAAATCGCGATAAGATACGTAAAAAGTGGGCATAGTTTTTAATTTTTAATAGTAATGGCGGTATTTTGACAGCAATTTTAACCACTAATCGGTACATTCAAAGCCTTCCAAAGTATTTAACGCTTTGTGAGCACAATTACGTACGCCTTTTAAAATTACTGCCTCATGATCGAGTGATTGGCAATGTAAGAGAAATTAAATTAGGCCACAGTGAATTTGCAATTCACATAGATGATAGTGCCAAATACACACTCGATGTGTCTATTAAACAGTTAAATGGCATGCTCGTTGGCATTGCACCGCTGTATTTAACGGTACGTTTGTACAATGATGCGAAGGTGGCTGAAATTGTTCATCATGACTACCACCAACGAATTAAGCCTTCTTATGGTTACCCTAACCCAAAAATGCATCAAAAAGATGAAAAATATCAGTTAAATGCTTTTTTGTATGACTGGTTGGTAGCGTGTGTTGAAAGAGGTCAATCAACACTTAATTGGGATGTAAATAATGGCTTGGTTTGATGACACTTATTATTTTGAACAAACTACGCTTCGAATTGCACACCTAACTGATTGCCACCTTTTTAGTGATAAAGATGCTGAATACTTTGGCGTTAATACCGCTGAACATTTTGTTAAAGCATTGGCCGATATAGCAAAGCAGCAGCCTGATGCGTTGATATTTGGTGGTGACCTAACGCAAGATCACAGCTTTAATTCGTATTTATTATTTGCAGAACTTATTCATAATAGTGACGTTGATTGCCCCGTATTTTGGGTGCCTGGTAACCATGATGAGATTGAACAGCTTAATTTAATTAGTGGTGGACAAATACAACACGCTAAACACATAGTGGCACAAGGAATTGAGCTAATATTAATTAACTCTAAAGGTGATACACCAGCAGGGTGGGTTAGCGCCACACATTTGGATGAAATTATGGCGTGCTTAGTTAATTCAAGCAATCGCCACATTGCATTTTGTCATCACAACCCATTGCCTATTAATGGCTACCTAGATAAACATATGCTAGAAAATGGGCCGCAACTATTAAATTTATTAGTTAATAATGGCCGCGTTGATGCGCTGTTTCATGGGCATGTTCACAATGACTACCAACAGCAGTTTAGAGGGCTTAATGTGTACGCCACTCCTGCAAGTTGCGTGCAGTTTAGTAAACACAGTGAGACTTGGCAGCAAGAAAATAAAGGGTCAGCTTATCGCATGCTGTATTTAAATGCTGAGCAACAACAGCTGCACATACACTCGGACGTGGTATGGTTAAACGGGTAATTTATATTCACGGTTTTAATAGCTCTGAAAAATCATATAAAGCTGTGCGCTTTGGTGAGCTTATGGCACACTATGATGTTGATTATTGTGTGCCGCGTTTAAATCATGAGCCTGTAGAGGCTATTATAGCGCTTGAACAACTATTAACACCGAATACCGTATTATTGGGCAGCTCGCTAGGTGGTTTTTTTGCCACGTATTTATCGCAGCGTTATCAAATTCCTGCGGTGGTAATTAATCCTGCCGTTGCCCCATATACATTATTAGAGCCTATACTTGGGCCTAATTATAATCCGTATCAAGATTATAATTACCAATTACAATCTCGTCATATAGATGCGTTAAAAGCATTAACGGTGACAGAGTTAAAACACCCTGAACTGATGTACTTATTACAGCAAACAGGGGATGAAGTGTTAAATTTTCAGCACGCAATAAAGTATTACTCACAATGTAAACAGTTAATTGAATTTGGCGGCGATCATAGCTTTAATGGCTTTGAGAGAGCTTTTTCAAGCATTGTCGATTTTCTTAAAATCAGATATTAGCGTATATAAAGATAAAAACTATGACTCAACAAAATTATAACGCCGAAGCCATTGAAGTACTTAATGGATTAGAGCCGGTAAAACGCCGCCCTGGCATGTATACAGATACCACAAGGCCAAACCATTTAGGCCAAGAGGTTATTGATAACAGTGTTGATGAAGCAATGGCTGGGCACGCAACACGTATTGATGTCATTTTACATGAAGATAATTCGCTTGAGGTGAGTGACGATGGCCGAGGTATGCCAATTGACATTCACCCAGAAGAAGGTATTCCAGGAGTTGAGTTAATATTTACTAAGCTGCATGCCGGCGGTAAGTTTTCAAACAAAAACTATCAATTTTCTGGTGGCTTGCATGGCGTAGGTATCTCGGTTGTTAATGCGCTATCTACCCGCGTGGAAGTAACGGTTCGCCGTGATGCACAGCAATTTAGAATGGCTTTTGAGCATGGCGATAAAGTTGAAGATTTAAATGTGGTTGGTTCAGTGGGTAAACGCAACACTGGTACTACGGTTCGTTTTTGGCCAGACACCAGCTATTTTGACTCTGCTAATTTTTCTTTGACTAAGCTTAATCACTTATTAAAAGCCAAAGCGGTTTTATGCCCAGGTTTGCGTATTAAGTTTGTAAATAAACAAACGAAAGAAACCCAAGAATGGTTTTATGAAACAGGCTTAAAAGATTACTTAATTGAAGCCGTTAAAGGTTACGAAATACTACCTAAAGACCCATTTGTGGGTGAGTTTTCAAGTTCTATTGAAGGCGCTGATTGGGCGGTAGTATGGATGCCTGAAGGTGGTGAGTCGATAGCCGAAAGTTATGTAAACTTAATTCCTACCGCGCAAGGGGGCACCCATGTAAATGGTCTGCGCCAAGGGCTTTTAGAGGCGATGCGTGAATTTTGTGAGTTTAGAAATTTATTACCACGTGGCGTAAAGCTGACCCCAGATGATATTTGGGAACGTTGTAGTTATGTGTTGTCGGTTAAAATGCAAGACCCACAATTTGCAGGACAAACTAAAGAAAAGCTCTCATCACGTTCATGTGCTGCGTTTGTATCGGGTGTAGTAAAAGATGCCTTTAGCTTATGGCTAAATGAGCACACTGACACCGCAGAGCTACTTTCTGAACTATGTATTTCAAATGCACAGCGTCGCTTACGTGCGGCTAAAAAAGTAGTACGTAAGCGAGTTACATCAGGCCCAGCATTACCAGGCAAACTGACCGATTGTAGTGCTGCTGATAATGACCGCACAGAATTGTTTTTAGTAGAGGGTGACTCAGCAGGGGGCTCAGCTAAACAAGCGCGAGATCGTGAGTTCCAAGCAATTATGCCGCTAAGAGGTAAAATTTTAAATACTTGGGAGGTTGAGTCAGGGCAAATTTTGGCCTCTCAAGAGGTGCACGATATTTCAGTTGCGCTAGGTATAGACCCTGACTCAACCGATATGTCGGGACTACGTTACAATAAAATATGTATATTAGCGGATGCTGATTCCGATGGACTGCATATTGCCACCTTACTATGTGCCTTATTTGTGCGACATTTTCCACAGTTGGTTAAAACCGGACATGTGTATGTTGCTATGCCACCGTTATTTAGAATTGATATTGGCAAAGATGTTTACTATGCGCTGGATGAAGATGAAAAAACCGGCATTTTAGCGCGCATAGAAGCAGAAAAAAAGCGTGGCAAAGTAAACGTACAACGCTTTAAAGGTTTGGGTGAAATGAACCCGCTACAATTGCGTGAAACAACCATGGATCCAAATACTCGCCGTTTAGTACAGCTTACTCTTGATGAAGAGCAGCAAACAATGGAAATGATGGATATGCTACTCGCTAAAAAGCGCTCATCAGATCGCCGTCAATGGTTAGAAGATCACGGTAACAAGGCACAAGTTTAATAAGCCTTTGGGCTTAAAGCAGGAGAGGCAAATGAATAAGTTATTTAGCACACTGTTGTTACTGGGCTTAATATCATCGCCAGTGATGGCGAAAAGTATACTCGACAAGCTGACCGCTGCACCGGGTTTTGAAATCAGCTTATTTGCTGATGATGTTGAAAATGCACGGCAAATTGCAGTATCAAGCCGAGGTATTGTGTATGCAGGGTCTCGTAAAGCGGGCAATGTGTATGCACTGATTGACCATAACAGCGATGGCGTGGCAGATAAAAAAATAGTGATTGCAGAGGGATTAAATATGCCCTCGGGTTTAGCAATTAAAGGCGGTGACTTATATGTTGGTGAAGTGCACCGGATTATCCGTTTTAAAAATATCGATAAACACCTCAAAAATCCTGAGTATGAAGTGTTTTATAGCGATTTACCGTCAGAGCGTCACCATGGTTGGAAGTTTTTGCGCTTTGCACCAAATGGCGAGCTGATAATTCCCGTGGGCGTACCGTGTAATATTTGTGAGGAAGATGCTCGCTTTGGCCGTATTTTTTCGTTAAATACCGATACCAAAGAAATAACGACTTTAGCCAAAGGTGTACGTAATACGGTGGGTTTTGACTTTCATCCTAGTACGCAAATGCTATGGTTTAGCGATAACGGCCGCGACATGATGGGGGATGATATTCCACCTGATGAGCTAAACCGCATTACTAAGGAAGAAGAGCACTTTGGTTTTCCATACGTGCATGGTGGCGTTATTGTTGATCCTGAGTTTGGTGAAGGCAAAAATATTGCTGATTACACTCAACCTGCATTGGCATTGGGGGCGCATGTTGCGCCATTGGGTATTCATTTTTATACCGGCAAACAGTTCCCAGATAGCTACAAACAACAGTTGTTTGTTGCTGAGCATGGTTCATGGAATCGCTCTAAAAAGGTCGGTTATAAAGTGGCTGTGGCAACCATAGAAAATGCCAAAGTAACTAAATATACGCCATTGATCACCGGCTTTATGCAAGACGAAACGACATTTGGACGCCCTGTTGCATTTGCACAATTAAATGATGGCAGTCTATTGGTAAGCGATGATTACGCAAACGTAATTTACCGCGTAAGCTATAAGAAAAACTAGGTAAGCTTTAATGAGTGATACAGATACCTTGCTAATGCAAGGAATTGAACAGCAAACAATGGGGCGTTTTACCGAAGACGCCTATTTAAATTATTCAATGTACGTGATCATGGATCGTGCCTTACCGCACGTTGGTGACGGCTTAAAACCCGTTCAGCGTCGTATTATTTATGCGATGAGTGAATTGGGATTATCGGCAAGTGCTAAATACAAAAAATCAGCCCGTACCGTGGGTGATGTATTAGGTAAATACCATCCTCATGGTGATAGTGCCTGTTATGAAGCCATGGTACTTATGGCGCAGCCGTTTTCTTATCGCTACCCGTTAGTTGATGGTCAGGGTAACTGGGGTGCAGCTGACGATCCGAAGTCGTTTGCGGCAATGCGTTATACTGAAGCGCGTTTATCTAAATTCTCTGAAGTATTACTTAAAGAGTTAGGCCAAGGGACCGTTGATTGGACGCCAAACTTCGACGGCACCATGGATGAGCCTTTAGTATTGCCATCGCGCTTACCGCATATATTACTTAATGGTGTCACCGGTATTGCGGTAGGTATGGCAACCGATATACCGCCGCATAATGTGCGTGAAGTAGCCAGTGCCTGTTGTTTATTACTTGATAAACCAAAAACAGAGCTCGAAGAGTTACTGGATTTAGTACATGCGCCAGATTACCCAACTGATGCTGAAATAATTACGCCAAAAGCTGATATTCACAAAATTTATAAAACTGGCCGTGGCTCAATTAAAATGCGCGCTGTGTATTGTGAAGAGCAAGGCGATATAGTTATTACTGCGTTACCGCATCAATGTTCGGGTGCAAAAGTACTTGAGCAAATTGCAGCGCAAATGAATGCTAAAAAGTTGCCAATGGTAGCCGATTTACGTGATGAATCTGATCATGAAAATCCGACCCGCATTGTGATTGTGCCGCGTTCAAACCGAATTAAAGCTGAGCCATTAATGGCACACTTATTTGCCACCACCGATCTTGAAAAAAATTACCGCGTAAATTTAAATATGCTCGGCTTAGATGGCCGTCCACAGGTCAAAGATTTACGGAGTATTTTAACAGAGTGGTTAACCTTTAGACGCGAAACGGTACGTCGTCGCTTGCAATATCGACTTGATAAAGTGCTGGCACGATTACATATTTTAGAAGGTTTACTAGCTGCCTTTTTAAATATTGATGAAGTTATAGAAATCATCCGCTCTGAAGATAAGCCTAAACCAATATTGATGGAGCGCTTTGATTTAACAGATATTCAAGCAGAAGCCATTTTAGAATTAAAACTTCGCCATTTGGCAAAACTTGAAGAGTTTAAAATTCGTGGTGAGCAAGATGAATTGGCGAAAGAGCGTGACAAATTAGAGCAAACACTGGGCTCAGACCGTCGCATGTCGACCTTATTGAAAAAAGAAATTCAAGAAGCTGCAGAAATGTATGGTGATGATCGCCGCTCGCCTGTGATTGAGCGTGTAGAAGCCAAAGCACTGAGCGAAAAAGATTTAATACCATCAGAGTCAGTAACCGTGGTGCTATCAGATAAAGGCTGGGCACGTGTTGGTAAGGGGCATGACTTAGATGTGGAAGGATTAAATTACAGAGCTGGTGATGGCTATAGAGCATCAGCTCGAGGTAAAAGTAATCAGCCTGCGGTATTTTTAGATTCAGCAGGGCGTGCATTTGCCACTGATGCTCACAGTCTCCCTTCAGCGCGAAGCCAAGGTGAGCCAATGACAGGGCGCTTTAATCTAACCTCAGGCGCAAGCTTTGAGCACGTAGTTATGGGTGAAGACACTCAAGTGTTGTTAATGGCCTCCGACGCTGGTTATGGCTTTATTACTGACTTTAAAGATTTAGTGAGTAAAAACAAAAACGGTAAAGCGTTAGTGAGTGTGCCAAAAGGTGGTGTATTACTTTCTCCAATTCGCGTTAACGACGTGGCTACTGACTACTGTATGGCGATTTCTAACGAAGGGCGGATGTTGTTATTCCCACTGCGAGACCTCCCTAAGCTAGGTAAGGGTAAGGGCAATAAAATTATTTCTATTCCGGGTGCGAAAGTGCAAGCCCGCGAAGAGTTTGTAAAAGTATTAGCTGTTGTGCCGCAAGGCAGCAGTGTAACGCTGCATGCAGGTAAGCGTAAGCTGACCCTTAAACCAAGCGATCTTGAGCATTACCATGGCGAGCGAGGCCGCAGAGGGAATAAGTTACCTCGTGGTTTACAGCGCGTAGATGAAGCTGTGGTAGAGTTAACACCGCAGCAAGTAGATGAACCAAGCTCAGACGCATAGCCAAGTTAATCCTGAGATCAAATTAGATGAAATTAGAAAACGGCTTACCTAGGTAAGCCGTTTTTTTATGACTGTTTTATTTCAGCGCACGCTTGTGCGCTATTTTCTCGTCTACGCAACAAAATAACGTTATAATAGAGCAATACATGATTGTGGTTATATTGAAGAGGCGCATTTGCTAGCTGTTATACGTATTTTAATAATGCTGTTGTTTATATTGTTAAGTTGTTTTTTTGGTTTGTTATTATCAATATTTAGACCATTTCATCCTAATAATGTGCACGTTATTGCAAGTTGGTTTGGTTCAATGGCTAAAATGCTTGGGGTTAAATTAGAACTAAAATATCATCCCGATGCGCTTCAAGTGGGGCCTGCTGTGTATGTAGCGAATCATCAAAATAGCTATGACTTATTTACTGTTCCAGCCATGGTGCCAAAAAATTGTGTGAGTGTTGGCAAAAAAAGTCTGAAGTGGATCCCATTTTTTGGTCAGCTTTATTGGTTGTCGGGTAATATTTTAATCGACAGAGCAAATCGCTCTAAAGCGGCAGGCACTATTTCTAAAGCAGCGGCTAAAATAAAACAAAAAGGCTTATCGGTGTGGATGTTCCCTGAGGGGACGCGTAGTTATGGTCGTGGTTTACTCCCCTTTAAAACCGGTGCGTTTCATACAGCAATGAGTGCAGAGGTACCTGTTGTGCCAGTATGTATGAACACAACCGATAAAACCATTAAACTAAATCGCTGGGATAATGGTACAATTTACATTGAAATGTTAGCCCCCATAGCACTTGATAACAGTATCAGTGCACGTGAACATGCTAAAAGTGTGCACAGCATTATGGCTGCTAAAATAACAGAATTAGATGCTCAAGTGAGAGAGAAATAATGGAAAACTGGCGTGAAATAAGTGAAGACATCGTAACTTCATTACTTGAAGATGGTTCCGACCCGGAAATTCTTTATGAAGTAGAACACCACTTTGTATGTGAAGACTTTACTAAGTTAGAACAAGCTGCACTTGCTGCGTTTAAACTAGGTTACGATGTAGAAGAGCCAGCAGAACTTGAGCTTGAAGACGGCGAAAAGATTTGGAGTTTTGACATTGTTGTTGAAGCCGAATTAGATGTTGACGTTATAATGGAAGATGTTGATAAACTTGCACAGCTTGCCGTTGAATGCGATGTAGAATACGACGGTTGGGGCACTTACTTTCAAGAGTAAGGGTCACCAATGCAAAAGGCGAACAATAATGTTCGCCTTTTTTGTGCTGTTAGATCTGCGTTGTAATTACAGCCACTTTTTATTTTTAAAGTAAATACCAATCCCACCAGTCAAAACAACCAAAAACACCACAAATGCAGTAAATGCATAGGGGCTGTCTGTGCCAGGAATACCGCCAACATTGACCCCCAATAACCCAGTCAAAAATCCTAGTGGTAAAAATAAAGCAGCCACCACCGACATCACATACATACGCTGATTTAATTGCTCAGACACTTGGTTAGTAATGGTTTGCTGAATAACGAGTGCACGCTCTATTGAACTATCGAGCTCTTCTAAATAGCGAATAAGTAAATTGGTGGTTTCATTTAGCTTGGCTTTATCATCGTCAAACAGCCACGAGTAATGATTATTAACCATGTTGCTGAGCGCTTCCTTTTGTGGTTTTAAGTACCGTTTTAGCGCGATTGTTTGACGGCGAAGTTGCGACAAGCCCTGGTTATCAAACTTTTTACTAGGCTCATCAATTTCTTCTTCAAACTCATCTAAGCTTTCATCTAGTTCATCTATTACCGTTTGCATACGTGAAGTTAACTTTTGCGCTAAGCTACACACTAGTTCAGAAATACTGCTAGGCCCCTCATTATTATTCAACGAGGTTAAAATATCTTGCACTGACAATAATCGGCGCTTACGGGTAGTGATCACCACATCTTTATTAATAAATAAGCGAATAGACACCATGTCTTCAGGGCTTTGCGCTGGATTTAAATTGATTCCACGTAAAAACAGCATATGGCCATTCATTGTAGGAGTAATACGAGGGCGTGTTTCATCTGCGGTAAGTGATTCAAGTTCGTAGTCGTTTAATTGGCCGCAGTTTTTTAACCAATCAACGGCTTCTTTTTGACTGTAATCCATATGTACCCACAGTTTTCCATCAGTAGGTTGCCATTGATGTAATTGTTTACTGTTTTCTATTGGGCGAGCGCCGCCTTGTTCATCAAGAATAAGCGCATGAAGTAAGCCGTTAATCATAATAATTTCTCATAAATAGTATGTTTTTAATACAGTTTTACTGTAGTGTATTTAACTTAGCTTTACTTTGAAGAGTTAAGCAACAAAAAGTTATTTTTTAGCCTATGGTTAAGTGTACACATTAGAGGGCATTGTTAACCGAGTAAACTTAAAAGATCAATCAAATCGACTTATCGAGTGGATGAATTTATTTTGCTGGTGTTTTATTAGCGGTAGCGTATAAAACACTTTTTTACTAAGGGCGCATTTATGACGACAAAAATAACAGTTGGTTGGCGTGAGTGGTTAAGTTTACCCGAGCTAGGTATCGAGCAAATTAAAGCAAAAATAGATACTGGTGCGCGTACTTCCTGTATTCATGCAATTAATATTGAAGAGTACGAAGTAGATGGCGAAAAGTGGGTTAAATTTACAGCCCAACCATTGCAAGAAGACGAGCAAACGCAAATTACCTGCAATGCCAAAGTTAAAAAAATGAAGTACGTTACCAGCTCTAGTGGCCAAAAAGAATTGCGTTACTTTATTGAAACTACATTGCATGCAGGCGAATTTAGTTGGCCAATAGAAATTACATTAACAAGTCGTGCGTCAATGAAGTTTAGAATGTTGTTAGGGCGCACAGCAATGGAAAATCGTATAGTCGTTGATCCGGCTTTATCACACTTATTATAAGGATTCGTTGAGTAGTAAATACACTTACATGTGCTTACTCAACATAATTTAGTTAAGGTTTTAACTATGAAAATTGGTATTTTATCTCGTAACAAAAAATTATATTCAACGCGTCGTTTAATTGAAGCTGCTGAGGCGCGCGGACATGAAGTGAAAGTTATTGATGCGTTACGCTCTTATATGAACATAAACTCAGAGCAACCTGAAATTCATTATCGTGGTGAAAATCTAAAAGATTTCGATGCTATCGTGCCACGTATTGGTGCATCGGTTACATTTTATGGTTGTGCTGTATTACGCCAATTTGAAATGATGGGAGTGTTCCCTGTTAATGAATCTGTGGCTATTTCTCGCTCTCGCGATAAATTACGTTCTTTGCAATTACTATCACGTAAAGGTGTAGGTATGCCGGTCACAGGCTTTGCCAGCAAGCCGGATGACGTAAAAGATTTATTAGAAATGGTAGGCGGTGCACCGGTTGTTATTAAATTACTGGAAGGTACTCAAGGTATTGGTGTGGTATTGGCTGAAACACGTAAAGCAGCTGAAAGTGTTATTGAAGCATTTATGGGCTTAAAAGCCAATATCATGGTGCAAGAGTATATTAAAGAAGCTGGCGGTGCAGACATTCGTTGCTTTGTATTGGGCGATAAAGTGATTGCTGCGATGAAACGCCAAGCGCAAGAAGGCGAGTTCCGCTCTAATCTTCATCGTGGTGGTAGTGCTACACTGGTGCGTATTACCCCAGAAGAGCGTAAAACAGCGGTTGCAGCGGCAAAAGCAATGGGCTTAAACGTTGCTGGCGTTGACCTACTTCGCTCATCTCGTGGTCCTTTGGTTATGGAAGTAAATTCATCGCCAGGCCTTGAGGGAATTGAAGTGGCAACAGGTAAAGATATCGCGGGTATGGTGATTGATTTCATCGAAAAAACGGCCTCAGTGAAAGGAACAGCAACACGTGGCAAAGGTTAAAATTAACAGTCCTTTTACCTTATTAGGTGAAAGTATTGGCGTGGGTGAGCGAAAATCACTGGCGCTGGAAGCTGCAAAGCTTTATACCCATTCACCGCTTAATATTCCTATTGAAGTGGTCAATGGTGTAATGGAAGGCCCTGTATTGATGGTATGTGCGGCAATTCATGGCGATGAGCTAAATGGAGTTGAAGTAGTGCGCCAGCTACTGGCTAAAATCGACCCTAGCCAGCTACGAGGCACATTAATAGCGGTGCCGATTGTGAATGTATTTGGTTTTATTCATAAGTCGCGTTACTTGCCTGACCGTCGTGATATGAACCGAAGCTTTCCAGGTTCTGAACGTGGCTCGTTAGCAGGTCGTATGGCGTATATGTTTTTTAACCAAGTTGCTGTGCACTGTACGCATATTATAGATTTACATACGGGGGCGATTCACCGTACTAACTTACCGCAAATACGTGCTAATTTAGCCGATGAAGCTACAGCGCAAATGGCTAAGGCTTTTGGCACACCAGCTGTAATTAACGCATCACTGCGCAATGGTTCACTACGTAGTGAAGCGGCTAATTTGGGCATACCCGTTATTACCTACGAAGCCGGTGAGGCGCTGCGCTTTGACCCGATTGCGATTGCTGCGGGAGTACAAGGGGTTGATTATGTTATGCGCCATTTAAAAATGATGCGCGGTAAACGACCAAAAAAACTACCTGAGCCGATTATTGCTGGTTCAACAAGTTGGGTACGTGCTGAGGTTGACGGCATAGTAAGAGCGCAAGTATCGTTAGGTGAACGTGTCACAAAGGGGCAAATACTGGCGTATATAAGTAGCCCACTTGGCGACTCTGAGCTTGAATTACTCGCTCCACGTAGCGGTATTATTATTGGTCAGCAAACCATGCCTCTAGTAAATGAAGGCGATGCCGTATTCCACATTGCTTATTTTGCACATGCAAATAGCCTGGTAGAGCAGCAGCTAGAAACATTTATTGATGAGATAAATGACTTAGATGATGAACTGAAAACGGCTGAGCTGAATAATTAACTTCACTGGTAAAAAATTAAAAAAGCCGCTTAAGCGGC
>NZ_PNDJ01000054.1:0-23163 GCF_005887255.1 Pseudoalteromonas sp. S1609
AACCCTTAGGGCAGCGCCTGTTTGGCATTGATGCTACGTTATCGCCTATTTATGGGGAATAACCACACCACATAGGCTCTGCCTTGCCTAAATACCAAACAGACTGCTGCAAATTTAACCTTGAAAGGTCAACAGACCCTAAGGTTTTTTAATTTTCTTAATATCTAGCATGTGAGAGCCATGCTTAATCTTTGTCTCTAAATACGCTTTATTACCTGAAAGCCCAGCTTTAATGTGAGCATGAGTACCCACAACAGAATCAACTTCTATACCTGCATCTTTTAATGCATTGAGCTTTTTAGGGTTATTAGTCATTAATTTAACGTGCTTTAAATTAAGCGCATTGAGCATTAACACTGCATCTGAAAAGTCACGTAAGTCATCAGCAAAACCTAAATGGTTATTAGCTTCGTAAGTATTCATACCTTGTGATTGCAGTACATACGCATCAATTTTATTATATAAACCAATACCACGCCCTTCTTGGCGTAAATAAAGTAAAATACCGCCCTGCTCATGCATCATTTCAATACACTCGTTTAACTGCTCACCACAATCACAGCGTGACGAATGAAATACATCACCGGTTAAACATTCAGAATGCATACGAATAAGTGGGACACCTTGCTGGGTATCGGCGTTATTAAATACTAAAGCAACATGCTCTTGGCCATCTTTTAAGCCACTAAACGAGATAATTTCTGCAGGAATATCACTATTTTTGCCAACATTAAGCTGGACTCTTGCTCTTACTTGCGCCACGACCAATCCAAATATTAAAAAACTACGACACGATAAAGTGATAATATCACAAAAGTTCAAAATTGGATCGTAGTACACCCTAAGTAATGTCAAATATATTGCGACGACAGCGGCTATTTTCAATATGTAAGCATAAATATATTAGCAACGCATATTTACCTTGGTTTACCTAAAATGATGACATACACATAAGGATTTGCTAATTTACCACCGACAAATAATAGGGATCATTATGAAACTAAATAAACGTGTATTACTGATGGGCTTAAGTTTATCAGTACTGTGTTCCACCTCACAGGCAGAGCAAGTAACTACCTCTCAAGTAGAATTTAACAATGCTTATCAAAGTTACCTGGATGCGGTTAAAGCTGCAGACAATGTACAACAAACTGCCGAGCGTGCTTATACATTAGGTAAATCTGTTTACGGTGATAATTCAGATAACACCGCAAACTTAGCTATTAACTATGCAAAATCAATTAATGGCTATGGCAAAAAATGGATTGAAAAGCGTTTTTCACTTTACCAGCAAGCCTATACTATTTCTGTTAATAACCATGGTAAAAAATCGTTAGAAACCGTTGATTCTTTAGTTGGTATGGCTAATTTTGCGCCCTCAGCTCAAAAAGCGGATTATTATTTAGATCAAGTGATTGCAATAGCAAATACGCAAAACAAACCTAAATTTTTGGCTGACATGAAATTAGAAGCGGCAACCATATTAGCCAATAAATTCGGCTACGAAAAATACCATGAAGCTAAAAACTACTTAGAAGAAGCCGATGAGTACTATCAAGCTAACTTACCTGAAAACTCGGTTGAACGAATAAAAGCTGACTTTTTAATGGCGTCGTTTGCTGAGGGTAGAAAAAGATACACTCAAGCAATTGAACGACTTAATCGCGTAGTAAAGGTATTTGATGAAAACTTAAATTACGATCACACCGCCGAGCTTACCGCACATTCAAGATTAATTGGCTTGTATGAAAAACAAGGCAAAAGTGATGAAGCCACTAAACACTGTATCGCGATAGCTAAAATGGTGCCGTGGAAAGAAAGCCAAGAGCAAACACCACTATACCGCGTTGAACCTAAATACCCTAAAAACAAAGCGCGATTTAGCAAAGATGGCAGCGTAGTTATGGAGTTTGAAGTCAATGAATCTGGCTTTGTAAAAAATCTGCAAGTACTTAGCTCTGAGGGTGGCTTGGCCTTTGAAAAGTCGGCAGTAGAAGCATTAGAGCAATGGCGCTATGCCCCTAAATTTGAAAATGGAAAAGCGGTTGCAGCAACTTCTAAAGTACAGCTCGATTTTAAAGTAAAACGTTAACTAACTATAATAAGGCGCGATGAGCGCCTTTTGCTTCAATTGCTATTCTCAGAGCAGTTAAAATTCATAGCTTAAACTAATACCGCCATCCGCTCTTTTTTCGTTACTATCACTTGCTTTTCCGTAGCCTATATCTAATTCCAGTCTAAAACCGGAGTTGTTTAACCCATTAAAGTTATAGCTGTAAGTAAGCCCTACACCGTTAGTGGTTTCTTCATCAAAAATACCGCTAATTGCACAACCTATAATATTACCAAATTCACTTGCTATATCGTCATTTGTTGAACTTTCACACTTTTTATCAGTATCTCTTGCGCCAATAGCGCCCACAAGTGCACCAAAAGCATGCTTTTTATTATCACTTACTGCTTGTTCAAAACCTGCTGAAAATCCATCATCTAGGCCTAGTTTATAGTTTGCATACCAGCGCTGTGTGTTGTCGTTAGATGATAAAGACACTTCAGGAATAACTAAATAAGGATAGCCTCCCCCAACCGAAAAATTAATCTCGTTGGCAGCACTAGAGTAAGAAGCAATGGATAAAACGAGTAGTAATATTTTTGTTTTCATAAGTTCCCCTCTGAGTGAGCATAAAATGTACTTACTTTAGGGACGCAGTGCAATACGAAAAAAAGCTTGTTAAATTTAACTTTAATAATAAAAATAGGGATTAAATCTTAGCCAGTATGTTATCGCTGGCGGCCTCTATTAAATCAAGTACCTTTTCAAAGCCATCATCACCGCCATAGTAAGGATCGGGAATTGCGCTTTGTGCTTGCTCGCCATACTCTAAAAACAACGCAAGCTTGTACTGCAAATGTTCAGGGCAACGTGCGGTTAAATCCGACAGGTTTTGTTTATCGGCTGCTAAAATAAGGTCAAACTCGCTAAAATCACTACTACGCACCTTGCGCGAAAAAATACCTTTAAAACTATAACCGCGTTTTTCACCAGCCTGCATTGAGCGCCTATCTGGTTGATTACCTTCGTGATGACCAATAGTCCCTGCCGAGTCCACTAGCAGATCAATACCTAACTTTTTAGCGCGAGCTTTTAATACCGCCTCTGCGGTAGGTGAACGGCATATATTTCCCAAACACACTATTAGTACTCTTTTCACTTATGACTCCCAAGCTTTTGCAAAAAATCAGTAATAAACGTTATTTTAATGAGGCTAATAGTTTTTGCTAGCCTTCCAGTTGCTTAAGCACTAAACATACGTGTTTTTCATACGTAAGAAAAAAGCAGAAGGCCTTAGAGGGTTATGATTTTTGCAATCCCTATAACTTAAAACTGCTTTAAAATTGCATCATTGTAGTCATCAGCATTTAAGGTTAAGTTGAACTTGGCCGCAACGCTATCTAACTCGGCTTGTTTAATCGCTAAATCATCCATAGTGATGGTGTTATCGTCAAGCTGCCATAATAATCGTGAGCCCGCATAACTATATTGAATCGCCAATAATGCATCGGGGTTACCTTCTCGTCCCGCCGCTTTTAGCTTAGCCATTTTACGAGTGATTTTATTAAGCGCTTTTTTAAGCTCCCACACATACACCACCTCACTCATAAAAGGATGTGTTCGGTATTTATTTAACAACCAGCCAATGCCAATACTCGTAACAATTACGCCTAATAAGTTCCAATGAAAATGACTACCACTTTCATCGGGAAATAATGCAATTAAGGTTTGTGAAATTGCTAAACTGCCCACAGCTAAACCTGCTGCACAGCCGACAATAACGCGATTTAAATGTTTACGATAACGTGCTTTATCTATTTGAATAAGTTGCATAGCTGCCTAAAAGTAAAAAACTAAAAAATACACAGCCCCATTGTAGCTAAACCCATCACAGAGTTAAGACTCTTTTTTAATAAAATACCCGTAGTTTTTGATTTAGCGCCTGTTTTATACTGCTTTCAACATAAAACCAACCAACGATTTTATTTGCACCCACTTATTAGGCATAGGATAGTAGGCAACAAATACGACTTAGTATAGGAACATCATGATAAAAACACTGATTGCCACAAGTTTAATACTTTCTTCTTTTAGTACTTTAGCCAATTTAAACACACCGCTAACCCCAGAAGAATTGCGAATTGAAAAAGCCAGCCAAGCGATGCCAGCCGTACTAAGCGCTTTTGCCAGCGAAGTTAATCAATTTGAGCAGCAGTTCAAGTCACTCTCAAGCTATGCACAAGCCGTAGATGCCGTTAATGACTACTCAAAACGATTATGGTTTAGTGCAAAAAAACGCATCGCTACAACGCAAAACTTAGATGATCGCGCACTTTATTGGGCTCGCTTACAATCAAGTAAAATAATTCGTACCACAAAACCTGCATTTTCGCTGAGCACCGCGCAGCAAACAGTGTTATTAACGTTACTAGAAAACGGAAGCCGAGGTCGCACAGACCTAAGCTACTCACAAAACACCACTAAAAAGATACTACTAACTGGGTTTGACCCATTTTTACTTGATAGAAATATAAACCAAAGTAACCCATCGGGCGTAGCTGCGTTGCTTCTTGATGGCCAAGTAATAAACTATAAAGGGATTAGTGCTGAAATAAACACTGTAATGGTGCCTGTGCGATATGAAGACTTTGATCAGGGCATCATAGAGTCCTTACTTGCCCCTTATTACGCACTTAATAATGTGGATATGGTGGTTACCGTTAGTATGGGTAGTAAGGATTTTGATCTTGAGCGCTTTCCAGGTAAGCGCCGCAGTGTAACAGCCCCCGACAACGCCAATATAGTATATGGCGGTACCAAAACAGCGCCTCTCATTCCAAGCTTACACGACCGCCCATTACCCGGAACTGAGTTTGTAGAATTTAGCTTACCTGTTAGCGCTATGCTAAAGGCAAAAGGCTCTTTTGCGATTAATGATAACCGCCATGTTATTAACCTCAAAAAAGACTTTGAGCCTAACAGTTTCGAAGAATTAAAAGAATCAACTGCAGTGCGCGGCGGTGGCGGTGGTTATTTATCTAACGAAATTTCGTATCGAAGTATTCGCCTTCGTAACCAGCTAAACTCAGATATCCCGACAGGGCATATTCACACCCCGCGAATTGCTCAGTTTGAACCCGAAACCGAAGCTAAAATAGTAAAACAAATTCAAACTATGTTAGAGCACAGTTTACTAGCGCTCTAACATAGCTTGCTTTTTCAACGTTAACATATCGATTAAATAACAAATGTAGGAGCGCTTAAATGCTCCTACGTTTTATTAAACTAAACCGCTAAAAGAGCATGCTGTAGTTGCATTAAAATTAAAAGTGCTCTGAATCCGCTTTGGCTATTTTATAATAAAAACTCATTACTTTAATTATTAACTAGATCTTCACAAATTGTGTTCTATGCTCATTTGAGGTAAATCCTTATTACAGGGACATAGTAATGAACACGATTAATCAATTTATTAACTCATTAAATTTAACAAAAAAACTTATCTCCGCCTTTTTAGTTGTTTCCCTAGTACCAATAACAATAATTATTGTTGTTGCAATTAATACAGCCTCAAACTCGATGACAGAACAGGTTTATTCACGATTAGACGCTGTGAGTGAAGTAAAACAAAGCGCTGTTAAACGCTATTTTATCAATATTGAAAAAAAGCTTAATGTGCTACAAGCAAATCCAGAAATGGCCAATATGGCGACAAAGTTTATAGAAGGATTTAATGATATTTCCCCTTCAAACTCATCAGAGTCTTTAAATCGCTTTTATAAAGAGTCTTTTACTCCAAAATTTAAACAGCTAAACCCGACAGATACAGTTTCATCATCCCCGTTAGAGCAAATGAATCCAAAAAGTATTGAGCTGCAGTCTCGTTATTTGGCTAATAACCCAAATCCAATTGGTGAAAAACAAAAACTAACTGCAACCGAGCAATCAGACTCTTACGAGCAAGCGCACCGCCAATATCACCCTTATTTACGAGATATGACCAATATAAATGAGTTCTACGATATTTTCATTATCGACCCAACAAATGGCAATATTGTTTACTCCGTTTATAAAGAAGTCGACTTTGCCACATCGCTACAAACAGGGCCCTATGCTAAAAGTAATTTAGCGAGTTTATTTCAACAATTAAAAGATAGCAGCAACCCACAAACAATTGCATTTGCAGATTATAAACAGTACTCCCCTTCATATAATGCCCCTGCGAGCTTTATAGGTAAGCCTATTGTTGTTGATGGTAAAACGATTGCTATTTTAGCCGCCCAATTATCGATTGAAGATATCAATTCAATCATGAAAGAGCGTGACGGATTGGGTGAAAGCGGAGAAACCTACCTTGTTGGTCCTGAAGGGTTAATGCGCTCTGACTCTTATATTGATCCGATAAATCACTCTGTAGAAAGCTCATTTAGAAATCCAAATAAAGGCACAGTGAATACCTTATCTGTAATCAAAGCATTAAAAAATGAGAAAGGGCAGCATGTGATAAGTGATTATAACAATGAGATGGTGCTGTCTGCATTTGCACCAGTAAATGTATTTAATATTCGCTGGGCCCTCATAGCAGAAATGGACGAACAAGAAGCTTTTGAGTCGATAACCACACTTTCTCAACAACTCATTATTATACTTTTAATCACTATTTTCATTGTTACTATTGCCGCATATTGGTTTGCGAGAACATTAACAAAACCAATACATGCCCTGGCTGATACGATGAAAAAAGTTGAACAACAAGGTGACTTTTCATTACGAGCAACTGTCTATTCAAGCGATGAGATAGGCGTAAGTACTCAAGCATTTAACACTCTTCTTGATGCTCTGCAGTTATCTATTAGTGAAACAAATCGTGTTATGAATCATATGGCTGCGGGTAAATTTGATCAACGTATTGAAGCACCATGTCGAGGAGAGTTAGATACGTTAAAACAAGCAACCAACGATTGTGCGAGTTCACTAAACGGTGCAATAAACGAGTTAAATAACATTGCGATTGCTATGGCTGATGGTCAATTTGATATTCAAATTAATGCCTCAATGTCAGGCGAGTTAGGCACCTTAAAAAGTAATATTAACCAATCGCTTTCCTCAATAAATAACACAATGAATAGTATCGTAGATATTATGGCTAACGTAGAGCAAGGTAACTTTAAAGAGCAAATTACTTACCCTGCTAAAGGAAAGCTTGCCCAGCTAAAAGACAGCGTGAATAACTCAGTAAATAGCTTAAGCATTGCCATAGATGGTATTAGTGACGTTATGAGTGCATTACGACAAGGCCAGTTTTCAGCGCAATTAGACGCCCCATTAGCTGGACAACTTAATACCTTAAAACAAGATATTAATTCCAGCATGGCTAATTTAAATAATGTAATGAATGAAATAGGTGAAGTCATGACCTTTGTTAGTAAGGGTGACTTTAAAAAAATGATAAAAGGTGAAGCCAGCGGTCAATTGGAGCAGTTGAAAAGTAATATTAATACATCAATCACGGCTATTGATAATGCTTTAACTGAAATTTCATCAGTCATGCTAGCAATTAGTCAGGGGCGTTTTGATCATACTATTTCATCAACCATGACTGGCCAACTAAACAGTTTAAAAATAGATATAAACCAATCAGTTACTAATCTAGAACACGTCATAAATGATCTCAATCAAGTAATGGCTGCAATGGCAAACGGCGATTTTTCTCATCAATTAAAACAGCCACTACAGGGCCAATTAGAAGATTTAAAAAATAATGTTAATGAGTCTACCTCATTAGTTTCACTGGCTATAAATGAAGTAAGTAGCGTTTTATCAAACTTAGCTAAAGGTGACCTTACCAAAAATATAGAAGGGCAATATCAAGGCGTATTCAATACCCTGAAAAGCGACACAAACGCGACTATCGATAAATTAACCAATGTCATTCAAGAGATTCAAGTGTCAGCGAGCCAGGTTATGCAAAATGCAGGTGAAATAGCTTCAAGCAATACTGAAATAAGTAAACGCACAGAAGAGCAAGCTGCCAACCTTGAAGAGGCAAGCTCAAGTACTGAGCAAATGCTAGATGAGCTAACTAAAGTATCTGAACAATCAAAAAGTGCCGTGGCATTAGCAAGCAATGCTGAGGAAATTGCAGAAGAAGGAAACCAATTATCAATACAGACTGTTAGCGCGATTGATGAAGTGAATGAAGCCAGTAAAGACATAAACGAAATACTTACGGTTATTGACAACCTGGCTTTTCAAACAAACTTACTATCACTTAATGCCGCCGTAGAAGCTGCTAGGGCTGGCGACCACGGAAGGGGCTTTGCTGTAGTCGCTAATGAAGTGGGTGATTTAGCTGGACGTAGTGCTAAATCTGCGAAGCAGATAAAAAGTATTATTGTAAATAGTAATCAAAAAGTAGCGCTTGGGACTGAATTAGCAGACACCTCAGGAAAAAAACTAAAACACATAATGCAAGCTGTTAGCGATGTTAGTAAAAATATAATACATATAGCGCATTCTACCTCCGCACAGGAGCAAGCAATTAAAGAGGTCAATCTTGTTGTACAACGTTTAACGGGGCTAACTCAGGCAAACTCAGCTATTACAGAAGAAACAATGGCAGCAGCACGACAAATGGCAGAACAAGCAACCGAGATGAGAGTGCAACTCAATTACTTTAATCTAAAAAAAGAGCAACAATAGAATAAATGCGCTGCCAGTTATCCTGCTAGCGCAACGCACTTTTTAACTTGAGAAACTCAATGAGCCATTGTTAGTTATATACAATTATAAAATTACGTCACTTTACCCGCTAAATTAAAACGTGGCTGGGTATATAGCTGGGTTTTAACCACCTCAGCTAAAATAGCCACTGCCTGCCAAATCTCTTCAAACGAAGTATAAAGTGGCGTAAAACCAAAGCGTAGAATATTAGGTGCACGAAAATCAGCAATAACCCCTTTTTCAATTAACGCTTGACATATAGCAAACGCATCGGTATGTGAAAATGCTAGTTGGCTACCTCTTTGGCTCGAATTTTCAGTGGAACATAAGCGCAAATCACTTAAGCATGAATGTGTTTTTACTAATTTAATAAATACGTCAGCAAGTGCAATCGACTTTTCTCTTATTTGTGAAATATCTACATCTTGCCATACATCAAGCGCAGCATCTAAAGCACTCATAGCAATTACACTGGGTGTACCACATAAATACTGATTTATATTGTTAGCACGTTGATATTTTGCATCAAAAGCAAATGGTTTTGCATGACCCATCCAGCCTGATAAGGGGTGTTTTACAGCAGCTTGGTGGCGTTTTGCTACATATAAAAACGCAGGCGAACCAGGACCGCCATTTAAGTATTTATAGCCACAACCAACAGCAAAATCAGCATTACAGTCATCAAGTTCAACCGGTATAGCACCTGCACTATGAGCTAAATCCCATATCACCAAAATGCCTTTTTCATGAGCTAGCTGGGTGATTTTTTGCATATCTAACAATTTACCGGTTCTAAAATTCACCTGTGTTAACAGTAATACTGCCACTGTATCATTTAGGCTTTGTTCAATATCTTGCTCTGCGACGAGTTTTAGCTGACATAAGTCGGGGCCTAATAATTCACTTAACCCTTGTACCATGTATAAGTCAGTAGGAAAGTTATCCTCGGTGGATAACACCACATTTCGCTCAGGGTTTAACGATAACGCACTACTTAACAGTTTAAATAAGTTAACTGAAATAGAGTCACAACAAATAACTTGGCCTTTAGCGGCGCCAATAATAGGGGCTATTTTCTCACCTACCTGAGTAGGTAAATCAATCCATTGGTGATCATTCCAACTTCTAATTAGGTGGCTACCCCATTGCTGGCTTACCACCTCTGCAACGCGCGATTTTACGGCTTTAGGCAAAGCCCCTAATGAGTTACCATCGAGGTAAATAGTGTCTGTGGGTAACTCAAATTCATCACGTTTATTAGCCAGCGTATCCGCGTTATCAAGCGCTACAATCTCATTAAAATTCATTGTTACATCTCATTCAAATTTTGTATTAGTGTTTTAAATGCCTCAGAACCTGGGTGGATCCAATCAAAATGCCCCACACCATCTAGCATAACCACAGGGCGTTTAAGCTGCTCTAAATTAAAAGCAGGCACGATGGTATCTTGCTCACCTTGTAAAATAATACTCTGTGGATGAAGCGACTGCTCGCTCGGGTTAGCTTGCGTGTAAGCCTTGGGTTTATCGGTTGGCATACCTTGCATAAAATCCTTTGTCACTTTTTGACAGCTGTTATTACCGCGTGCATACGCTTTTATATCAGTAATAGGGGCTAAGCCAATAACCCCTTTGAGCTGATCAATTTCACCACCAGCAAGCAGAGCTAAATGCCCACCAGCGGAGTGCCCTACCGCAACCGAGTCAGCTAATTTAAACTCGCCATTATTATATTTACTTACCGCTAAAATTCCGGCTTTTACATCATTAAACGTTGTAGGCCAGCCACCACCGCTTGCGCCGCTTCTTCTATACTCTAAAGACCACACGTTAAAACCAGCTTGTGCAAGCCCCGTACTTAACGCGTAGGTATGTTTAATATCGTATGCACTTAGCCAACAACCACCATGAAGTAAAATAACTAACGGGTTTTGCGGCTGGATTTGTTTTGCGCGCCAAAGTAATGCGAACTGCGATTCATTATCCCCATATGCTATTTTTTCATCCGCTGGGTTAAATCCCAATGAAGCCACACTTGCGTATGCCACATTATTATTTACATCAGGAAATTCAACTATCTGCGCGTTGGCATTAACCAAAAAAGGCCATACAACTAAAAATAAAACTACTAAGCATTTCAAAATAAAATACTTCCTTTTTTAACCTTAAAAGCGATATAACTAAAAACGCTGGCAGTCGTTTACAAATTTTTTTATACGACTTACCAGGGCTATTACGTCATTATTAATAAAATAAATAGAATGATTTATTGTTGTTTAAAAACCGCGCCTTCTTTCATAACAAAATCAACATCCAATAAAGCGCTAATATCGCTAAGTGGGCTGGTGTCTAAGGCAATAATATCAGCAAACTTGCCAGCTTCTATAGTGCCTAAGCTATGATTCATATCAATCAAATCAGCAGCATTGACGGTTGCCGATTTTAAAATATCAGCAGGAGTCATACCCGCTTGATGCATTAATACCGCCTCTTTTGCGTTAATGCCGTGCTTAGATACGCCACTGTCGGTACCAAATGCAATGTTTACCCCAGCTTTATAAGCCTTAGTAAAATTGTTGAGCATATCGCCCCCCACCCTAATTGCTTTGCTTTTAATTGGCGCAGACATAAAGTCACTGTTTTTTGCTAACCCAACTACGGTGTGCCCTGCAAGCAAAGTAGGGACTAAATAAGCCCCTGTTTCTTTAAATAATTTAATGCCTTCATCATCGGTATAACTACCGTGCTCTATGCTATCAACGCCCGCACGTAATGCTGCATTAATACCTTGAGCGGCATGCGCATGACTAGCTACTTTTCGCCCTAAACCATGTGCGGTATCAACTACAGCTTTAAGTTCATCGTCTTGCATTTGCTGCCCTGTGCCCGTAGTAGTATCCGAAAGCACGCCACCGGTAGAAGCAACTTTAATTAAATCAGCCCCGTATTTAATTGCATAGCGAGTTTTTTTGCGGCATTCAATAGCGCCATCACACACTGTTGGTGGTGTTTTTATGGTGAGTAAATCAGGGCTCATACCATCAACATCTAAGTGTCCGCCAGTAATAGTAACGCCCGCACCAGCAATAATACGCGGCCCATCAACCCAGCCATTTTCTACACCTTTACGTAATGCATACATTTGTTCACTTTGACTGCCCACATCACGCACTGTAGTAAAACCTGCCATAAGAGTTTTGTTAGCAAAATGCACACTGCGCATTGCTACATCTGCATCAGACATTTCCACCAGCTCTTTTTTATTATCTGGCCCAAGTTCACCTTGTAAATGCACATGCATATCCATGAGCCCAGGCATAACAAAGCGGGTCGATAAGTCGATTAACTGAGCATCTTCACCAAAACGGTTGATAGGTAAAAAACCCGCTGATACCGAAACTATTTTGCCATTTTCTATTACTATAGTTTGTTTTTGTTGTGGTTTTTCTCCGGGAATAGCCAATAACTCTCCTGCATGAATTATTTTAGTACTCGCATGTGCATTAGTAGCAACGATGTTAACTGCGAAAAAAAACGAGGTAACAACACTCAATCGAAATATGCTCATTAAACTCTCCAGTGATTCGTTCTGCGTTAACAACAACGAAATAACGTTAAAATATTGTTATACAACCAATACCTTATCAGGAAAGTGATAAAAACAAACCTGAAATACATTTTTAGTAAGAATTCTGCCAACTATTAACACTGTCTTCAAACTGAAAAAATAAAAGAAGGTGTCTATACTCAACCTTATTGTTGTAATACTTTTCATATGTAGGGAGCTTATGGATATTAAAGACATAAATATTGCGCTGCTAGAAAAGTGTAATTTTCTTTTAATGGTATTTGATAATAATAATCAGCTTAGTTATCTTTCTCAAAGGTGGTCAGAGCTTAATGTTGCAGCTAAAAAAGTACCCACCATTGAAAGCCTTTATGGCTGTTGTACTACTGAAAGCAAAGATCTATTACAACAACAAATTCTCGCACTAAAATCGCAACATAATGAGTTAGACCAATTTGATATTGAACTAACATTAGCAACCGATTACTCCATTAAACTAAATTGTTGCTTACACAGTGTGCAGCAAAACCAACACCAATATATAGTTTTAGTTTTTAACCAGCATTTTGCCCAAGTGTCGTCTGTTATTAGCAATAACGAATTACAAACCATCATAGAAAATGCCGGCGAAGTATTAAAGGTAGGCTATTGGCAGTTCGACTGTATAACTAACCAATTATTTTGGACCGATGAAATTTACACCATTCATGGTGTTTCATCGAGTAACTATTCCCCTCAACTAGATACTGCAATAAATTTTTATCATGAAGATGACAAATCCAAAATAACAGATGCGATCGAGCAAGCTCTTGCATGCGGACAAGAATGGAGCTGTATAAAGCTTCGTGTTGTAGATGACGATCTACAAGAGCGCACTGTTATATCAAGCGGCAATGTATCGAGAGATTTAAACGGTGAAATCACTAAGTTATATGGCATTTTTCAAGACATATCAGGGAATGAAAAAATAGCTCTGGAGCGGGATTTTTTAGTTACTGCACTCAAAGAAACCACTGTAGGAATGGTGATTGCCGATAAAGACAAGCGTGTTATTTGGGTAAATGGCTCATTTGAAAGAATTACGGGCTACCCACTGAATCAAGTAGAAGGTAAAAAACTTGGCTCCATTTTACAAGGTGAAAAAACTGACGCCAACACAATAGAGCAACTTAAAATTCATCTTAAAAAAGGCATCCCTATAACCACCCGAATTTTAAACTATACGCAAAATGGTGACCCTTATTGGAATGAACTGGCCATATCACCCATTTTTAGAGACGGCAAAGTGGCTTATTACTTTGCTGTACAAAACGACGTAACCAAAGAAATAAACATAGAGCATAAACTGATAGCCCTCAATACCAGTTTAGAGCAACGTATTCAGGCGCGTACTCAAGAACTCTCTTCACTTAATAAAGAGCTAGAAAAGCAAGCCAATATAGACCCACTTACAGGCTGTTTAAATAGACGAACTTTATACAGAACACTCAGCGATGAACTATTAAAAACGCAAAATAAAAACACCTATATTTCATTATTAATGCTCGACATAGACCATTTTAAAGCAATAAATGACAATTATGGCCACGAAGCTGGCGATTTAAGCTTAAAAGAACTTACCAATACATTACGCGCTTTAACCAGAAAGCACGATTTTGTATTTCGCCTGGGCGGTGAAGAGTTTTTAATTATTATGCCCAATACAAACAAAGCAGAAGCTAAGCAAGCCGCTGAGCGAATTAAAAACACGATTAATCAACATAAAGTTTTCTATCGCAATAAAAATATTAGCTTTACGGTAAGTATTGGGCTGCTTACCCATGATGGCTCTATCAGCCTACAAAACAGCTTAAAATACGTTGATGACTATTTATACGAAGCAAAAACGAAAGGCCGTAATAGGATTGTTGATTGAGCAATTTAAAATCAATTGGTAAAAACTTAACTAGTCATATAAGCTAACTACTTGAGCATAATAATTTAAATGTATTTAGCTAAATTTGAGTTCGTAAATAAATACACTTTAGGCAAAAATATTAAACGCGTATTTTTTTATTTTACGTCAGCTAGTCCGCTATTATTTTTATTCGATTATCTAGTGTTAATCACATCAAAAACAAGGTTGCATAATGATAAAAGCGTCAACACCTGAAGATGAACTATCACGGCTAAAAGACCTATATGAGTATGACGTTTTAGACACTGAAGCTGAAAAATCCTTTGACGACTTAACCCAACTTGCATCTGATATTTGCGAAACGCCAATTTCACTGATAAGCCTTGTTGATCCCAACAGGCAATGGTTTAAGTCTAAATATGGAATTGATGTAGCCGAAACAGCACGAGATATATCATTTTGTTCTCACGCAATTTTAGAAAACCAAGTGTTCGAAGTTCAAAATGCACTGACAGACACTCGCTTTCACGATAACCCCTTGGTTGCAAACGACCCAAACATTCGCTTTTACGCAGGTACACCACTTATCACTCCTAGAGGTAATGCTATAGGTACGTTATGTGTTATTAGTGATAAACCAAAAAAGCTTTCGAGCAAACAAATAAATGCGCTCACGGTTTTGGGCAAAGAGGTTATTGCGCAACTAGAGCTTAGGCTTAATAATAAAAAGCTGTCTATGGCATTAGAAAAACAAAAAGCACACAATAAAGAACTAGAAAAGTTAAAAGAAGAAGCAGATACGGCCAATAACACTAAGAGTAAATTTTTAGCAAATATGACTCACGAGCTGAGAACCCCATTGCATGGGATTTTAAATTTAGCTGAATTTGGTATGACCGAAACCACAACAGAGGAAAAAGACAGCACTTTAAAAAGTATATTAAAGTCAGCTCATTACTTATCAAATATTGTAAATGACATTTTAGACTTTTCTAAAATTGAGGCTGGTAAATTAGAAATTGAACATATCGACTTCGATCTTAATGACGTTATTAGCGATGTGATAAAGCCCCAGTTACAGCAAGCGTCTACTAAAGGTATAAAGCTTATTACATCGGTAGACTCTAAAATAGCAGATAATTTTAAAGGGGATCCTCTTCGGGTTTCGCAAATTTTAAATAACTTGTGCTCAAATGCGATTAAATTTACCAAAACTGGCCAAGTCGAACTGAAAGTAAGTATTAAAAGCAGTACATTGCAAACACAAGTACTCAAGTTTGAAGTTATTGATACAGGCCTTGGCATTAATGAGACTGTTCAAGAACATTTATTTAAAGAATTTCATCAGGCAGACTCATCGACCTCAAGAGAATATGGGGGTACAGGTTTAGGCTTATCAATTTGTGCTCGTTTAAGTGAGCTAATGCAGGGGCACCTTAGCTTCACCAGCCAAATAGGTAAAGGCTCTACGTTCACCTATGAGCAACGCTTTGAGATTGTTTTGTCACCAATAATAGCAAAGCAAAGCGTTGAGCTAACAAACTTACAAGGTTGTACTGTCTTAATTGCCGAAGATAATAAAATAAATCAGCTCATTATTGTTAAAATGCTCAAGGTACATAATGCTGATTTAATAATCGCAGAGAACGGTAAAGAATGCGTTAAGTACTTCAAAGAACACCCTGTAGACTTAATTTTCATGGATATACAAATGCCTGAAATAGATGGAATAAAAGCCACACAGGCTATTAGATCGCTTCCTACAGGTAAAATCGTTCCAATTATCGCTATGACAGCAAATACCCTAAAACAAGACATTGAGCATTATTTAGATATTGGCATGGATGGCTACTTAACAAAACCGTTCGATAAAGCTAAGCTCAACAGCTTACTCAATGTTTATAATCCTAAAAACCTCAACCTCAAAAACTTAGCAGTAAAAATTAGCGATCCTAATGTTTCTAGTAACAGGAAGCTAAACCAAATATGCAAAGAGTTAAAAGCGCTTATTCCTAATGCCAATCGACTCAGTCTGTGGTTATTTAATAAAGAATACAGCGCATTAAGTTGCTTAATTTGTCTTGATGAAAATGATGACGTGTCAAGTGGTGCTGTTTTAAATACAGAAAACTCCCCTGCTTATTTCAACTATATTTTAACCAACCAAGTACTCGACGCCTCAGACGCCAGAAATAACGAAGTAACCGAGTCGTTTACTCACTCTTACTTTGAGCCACTCAATATTTATTCTTTACTTGATTACACTTATAAACTTGATAACAAGCCGTTAGGTGTCATTTGTTGTGAAAGTGTAGACTCAAAGGTAACTTGGAGTCATGCTGATAAAGAGTCATTAGTAAAAGTTGCTGATGTCACGAACTTGTTTTTATCTAAACAAATAAAGCATGAGTAAAACAGGCCTACTTAGTGGCTAAAATTGCCACCTAATAGGCTTAAAATTATTATAAAATCTCAATCTTGGGTCTGCTCTAACTCACGCTGAGTTTATTTTTTATCTGCTTTAACTGGCTTTATTTTAAAGAAAAACGTATACACAACAGGAACAAATCCTAATGTTAAAATTGTTCCCATTGCAAGACCAAACGCAATAGTGCTTGCTTGACCATAAAACAAAACATCTTTAGATAAAATAAGTGGCATTAAGCCTATTATCGTTGTGCAAGTAGACATCAAAATAGGGCGTAAACGCCTTAAAGAAGCATTGATTACCGCCTCAAAGTTTTGTTGATTAGACTGCTCTGCGGTTTGTTGCTCTGAGTACTTTATCTGTTTACGTTCAATATTTATTCGGTCTATTAAAATCACCGCATTATTAATGATAATACCGGCAAGCGCATATAAACCTAAAATAACCATAAACCCAAAGTTTGCTTGCATAACCAACAAACCAAAAGCAGCACCAATAATAATTAGGGGTACGGTTAAAAATACAATACTGGTTGCACGGTAAGAGCGAAACTGCGCAATAATAATAAACACCATAATGGCAATACACAGCGGTAAATTAGCTAAAATAGCAGCTTGCGATTCCGCGGAGTCTCCAACTACACCGTCATATTCTATTTCATAACCAGGTGGTAATTTCTCTCGTATTTTATCAAGCTTCTCTTCAAGTAAGGGCACCATACTTTGCGCCGACATAATTTGATTTTTAGCTTGTACCGTTACGGTACGAAATAAATTTTCACGCGCAATTCGCGCAAATTGCGTTTCATAGCGAATATCAGCCACTTGCATTAAAGGAACACTGACGCCTCTAGCAGAAGAATAAATACTTACACTATTGATCCGATCTAAATCGTAACGCTCCCTGTCTTGTGCCCTTAATACAATAGGGAATATATCATCACCTTCACGAAACTCGGATATTATGCGTCCAGAAAAATAGGTTTCTAACGCTTGGGCAACATCATTTGAGCTAATTCCGGCACGACGAGCATTTTGCTGATTAACCTCAAGTTTAAGTGTCGTAATGCGGTTTTCCCAATCGCTTTTAATATCAAACGTGCCATCTACATTTCGCAACAAAGTTTTAATTTCATCGCTAACAGAATAAATATAATCACTATCAGGACCTTTAACTTGAATCTCTATTAGTGAAGAATCAGATGGCCCTAAGAACATTTTCGTAACACGCCCCATCACACCAGGGAAATCTTGAGCAAACATCTCTCGCACTCTCTTTAATGTAGGATCGGCGAACTTTCGTTCACCTACATCAATCATAAAAAATGCTTTTGAAGGTTCGGGGTCGATAGGTGTAAGTGATAAAACAAACCGAGGACCACCAAATCCAGCATAGGCCGCATATTTTTCAATATGTGGAAAGTGTTCTTTATCATCCAAGTTTTTTGAAATAGCCTGCACCGTTGCGTCAGTTTTACGCATTGAAGTACCCGCTGGCATATCAAGGTACACTAAAATTTGTGCTCGATCAGAATCAGGAAAAAACTTTGCAGGCACTAGACTCATAGCCCAGCCCCCTGCCAAAAATAGTCCTAAAATAACAACAACAAACGCAATACGCGCACGCATAATTTGTCGTAATGCTTTTTCGTAAAGCGGGGTGAGGCTATCAAAAAAGCGATTAATTTTACGTCGAACAATATTTTGCTTTTGCCTCGTTTCTTTTTTAACAAAGCGATGACATAAATAAGTAGTAAATGTCAGGCTTAGCGCCCAAGAAGTAAGTAATGCAATTAGCACCACCAAGGAGATCGAGCGCGTATATTCACCGGCACTACTTTGTGCCAACATAAGGGGTAAAAACACAAGAATAGTTGTTAATGATGAAGTTAAAGACGGTATCGCAAGAGTGCCTGAAGTGTTACGAATAGCATCATCACGCGTTTCGCCATCTTCGATACGCTTTTTAAAATCTTCAGCCATTATTATGCCATCATCAACCAAAAGACCAAGCGCAATAATTAAAGTAGCTAGCGACATACGCTCTAATGGAATACCCATAAAGTTCATAACTGAAAGCGTGATTAAAATCGCTGCTGGCACAATCGAGCCCACAATCAGACCAGTGCGTAAGCCTAAAAACATCACTACCACAACTGATACTATAACGATGGTTTGCAAAACACTAAAAGTCACACCAAATACTGCATCTTCAACCACATCGGCTTGGCGCGTAATATTTTTTAATTGATAGCCTGCAGGAATAGTTTGATTAATTTGCGCTATCATCGCTTCTATTTTAGGAGTGAACTTAAGCACATCCGCTTGTTCATCCTTAGATATGGCAAAAATAATGGCTTGGCGATTATTGTAATAACTTGTTCTTGATGGGGGATCGACCACTTTACGGCTTATTTTAGCAATATCGCGCAGCAATATTGTTTCAGGCTGGTTAGGTACACTGATAAGTGTACTTCTAATATCGGCAAGGTTTTGGTAATTTCCTGAAGGTTGAATAATAAAGTTTTTGCCATTGGCGTCAATAACCCCACTAGGGCGTATAATATTTTGGTTTTTTAAAGCACCAATCAATTGGTCAGGTGCAATACCCAGTTGAGCGAGCTTAGCATTTTCAATTTCAATAAAAATACGCTCTTGTTGAATGCCCAAAATATCAATTTTTTTAGTGCCCTCAACTTGATGCAGCATATCAGCAATGTGTTGCGCCACATCTTGGCGATCGCCCATACTGTAGGCAGGATCAGCAATAAGTGCCACTGTTAATACGGCAACATCACCAAAATCATCGTTTACTACATAAGGCAATGTCCCATTGGGTAAGTCATCACGCACTGCGTTTATTTGATCGCGCAGTTTATCCCATTGTTGATCAAACTCACTTTGCTCAACACTTTGCTTAAGCTCAGCGTGAATAATAGAACGACCAGGGATAGATACTGAGCGAATTTCGGCAATACTGGGCATTTCACGAATAGCTTCTTCGAGTGTTTTAGTGATCAACAACTCTACTTTTTTTGCGCTCATCCCCGGATAAGCGGTTGTGACAACAGCTTCACGAATTTTTATTTTAGGATCTTCTTGCTTTGGTAGTTGATAATAACTAAAGGCGCCAAATAACATAAGGCCAAAAACAATAGCTAACATAAGGCGATTATGATCAAGAGCAAGCTCTGAAATAGTAGGGATCTTCATCGTTTAAATCTCCGTAGCGGGTTATGGATTAAGGCGCTTAATTTCGCCTTCGATAAGCGTTACTTTTTGCCCATCGTGTAAAAAAGCCATTCCCGCGTTAACAATTTGTTCCCCCTCTTTTAAATCTCCTTTAATTTGCGCTTTTTGCGCAAAAAATTTCATTACATCCACTGTTGTTTTTTGTAAAACGTAGCCAGCTGGTTGTGAGTCAGCTTGCGCTGTTGTTATCATTTTAAAAACAAAGTGTTGGTTATTTTCTTTTGCCATGATTGCACTTACAGGCACCATAAAACCATCGCTTTCTCCCTGCTGTTGTTTAAATTGCACTTCTGCACTCATACCCGTTCTGATACCTGCGATATCATTAGCTGAGATTTTTAAAATAATAGGAAAAGCATTCGCTCCTTGAGCAGCTGAGCCAATTTCTTTAATTTTGGCATTCAACGATTTATCTAAAGCTGAAATAGTTACCTTTGCCGGTTTATCAATAGTTAACGAAGAGAGAAGCCCTTCAGGCGCAAGCGCTGAGACTTCAAAACTTTCTTTACCTTGGATTAAAAGTGCCGAGATATTAGGGCTGACTTGTTGCGAAGGTTCAATATTACGTTTTGAGATAGTCCCAGCATAGGGCGCAATTAGCGTGGTATCTTTTAACTCTTCTCTTGCCATCGCTAGTCGCACTTGAGCAATATCGACTTTATCCTTGGCGCTCTCATATTGCGACTTTGCTAAATCGTATTGCGCGCCAGACACCGCACCATCATCAACCAGTGACGCTTTACGTTCAAAATCCTGCTTAACATTTAGCATCGTAGCCTTTGCATTAGAGACCTGTCCTTTGGCCTCTTGCACTGCCAATAAATATTTTGTTTGTTCCAGCCTAGCTAACGGCTCACCTTCTTTAAAAGACTCACCAATTTCAAAAAAAACGTCTTCGACCTTTCCGCTAACCTCAAATGTTAAAGTGGCTGTGTTAGCAGGTTGGATAACACCTGATAAAATACGACTATCAAACGATTTAGTTTTTTTTAACTCAATGGCAGAAACAGGTTTTAATTTTTGCTCAGGAACTTGCTCTTCAGAGCACCCTGACAGCATAAAAATAATAACTAAAAAAACAACTATATGATTCATAATTTCCCTTGATAAATAGTGTATTCAAACCGATTGAACTACTAAACTAACCACAATCAGTCTTCACTATGAGCCATCTAATTTAAAGTATGGCTAACATTGTTATCACCCTGAAAGCTTGGGTATAATGCATTATTCCGGCTGTATTCTTAGCCTCTAAATTGGATCTTCTCCCATGAAAAAACTATCTGCTGTGCAAGTTAAACAACAAGCACTCGTCCTCAATGTTGCTGACAAAATAGAAGAGCAAGGCCGTGCTGAAATTCCAGGTATGCTGCAGTGCTGGTTTGATGTGGAATATCATTTATTTCCGGGCTCTTTACTAATGTGTTTTCAGTTTGAAAACCAACAGGCACTAACTGCGGCAGAGCCTGAGTTATTAAAATGGCAAAAGCGCTTAAGCGGTGCAATGCTTAAAAAAGGCGTAATTTTAAAAGATATGCGTAAACATTTAGTATTTACCTTAAAAGGACCAGACGACTAAACCACTTATTTTGTAAGCGCACTCTACTTTGGTGCGCTCTCCAAATTAAACTTATTAACGTGTTCAATTAGCTCAGGAAAAAACGCTAAAAACAGTCCATCTAGCTCACTATAATGTCGGGTTATATCTTCAGCGGTGCCTGCAAAATTATTAGTAAAGCGAACCCGTTTAGCAATATTATCAAGCGCCCGCCCAACCCCATCAACGCTTTCATACTCTTTAAACCAATCGTTTTGTGTCATACTGGTTACTACACGTTGCATTCGTGTAGGCATTACAGGTATACGCTTATCCAAAAGCGCATAACTGGTTTGCTTAAAATCAATCAGTGATTGGTTATTAAACTGCTGCCAATGCGCAATCAGAAAATGATCAAACACCACATCAACAGCCACGCCTGCAAAGCGCCTGCGCTTGGGTGAAAAAAGCTGTTTAGCTTCTTTAACTAAAGGGTGTGCATCAGTAAATTTATCCACTAAATAATGGTTATCTAGCGCACTTTTAACACTTGTCGGTATGTATGTTAGCTGTCGTTGACCACCAAAATCTCCCAGTAAGTTGCCAAAATGAGAATCAGCCGTAGGCTGTGCTAAATAAAGGTGAGCTAAATAATTCATTGGTTTCCATATAGATTAATATACTAAGCTCAGATAGTTTTAAAAATCAAACGCGTAAAAAGATGGAACGCAGTTCCACCTTTTTACTTTTTAGATACTTATAGTGCATTCTAAAATATTACGCTTTTGAAACCTTGCTTGCACCAGCATTATCAAGAATCTCTTCAATACTATTTTTGTTATCGCTGTTATATTTAACACCGACGAGTATTGAACCCTTCTCAATTGCGTTTTCATAATACTTAATTTCATGTTCTGGAATAAATGCGCCGATTGCTGCACCTAAAGTCCCACCAACGGCAGCACCTGCGCCACCAGCTGCAAGTGCTGAAACCAAAGGACCTGCGACTAATAATCCGGCACCACCCGAAGCGACTGCACCAACAGCGGTAAAACCACCAATAATTGCTGCTAACACGCCTCCAGATGCAGCGCCCAGCAAACCGCCCTCTGCAGCTTTGGTACCTTCATCTACAGCAAAGTCTTCCTTTGTATACGAGTCGTTAGCAACAATGCTTATATCCGCCTCACTTACACCTAAAGCTTCTAATCTATAAATTGCTAATGTTGCTTGTGATGCATTATCGAATAACCCAGTAATAACAGTACTCATAATAACTCCTTTATTTGTTTAAGAAAGTACGCTAAGTAATTAGCAACATTCAAACCAAAGTTTTAATCCTTTAAAATCAGAAAGATAAATAACAAAGCAAAGTAGGACTCTACGTTTTAAAGTAAAAGTTGCTAGAAGTTGTAAAAAGTTCACACACATAGGTATCACTCAAGCGATTGAAATATGAGTATAATTACAAAGAGATTAGGGTCTGTTGACCTTTGCGGATTAAAATTCGTTCAAACTAGGGGCGATTTAATCGCGGCGCTAGGTTTGTAACCTAGTAGGCTCGATAACTGCTCCTGCGTTATTCTACTGGCTTACATCCATGTAAGAATAAGTAAAAATCGAGTAACAAGGACTTAATTGCCCCTAGGCAGAACCCTTCGGGCAACGCCGGTTTGCCATTGATGCGGCGTTATCGCCTATTTATGG
>NZ_PNDJ01000055.1:0-79283 GCF_005887255.1 Pseudoalteromonas sp. S1609
TCGCGCCGCGATTAAACCGCTCCTAGTTTGAACAATTTTAATCCGCAAAGGTCAATAGACCCTAAAGCAGACCTGTAAACTCAACAATTAATTTCACACACAACAAAACTTTACGGATGAGAGAGTTTATTCGATCCGAGCTTGTCTATTAATATCGTAATAGTACAGCGACTGTGATAGCTTAAATGTAATTAATATTAATGAGTTATCGATATGAGCATGATTCCTAGTATAAAAATTTTAACGAACTCTAGCCTGCTTTTTGATGTTTCTCACTACAGCGAACCACACATACTTGCGACCCAAAAAAAGCTTTGGGCACTCGCCCAACACTGTAAAAACAGCAATGAATTTATCGATTTGGTACCAGCTATGAATTCGTTAACTTTGTATTTAAAGTCCTCAGAAATGCTTAATAAATGGTACAACACCTTAGCTAAGTTATGGGAGGAAGTAGATGATTATCCGTTTGATAGCCAGCACCACCAAATTAATACCTACTACCAAGGTGAAGATTTAGATTACGTAGCTAACTATCATCAACTCACAATTGATGAAGTGATTAACTTACATAGTAAAGAGTTATATCACGTTCTATTTTTAGGCTTTGTTCCCGGTTTCCCTTATTTATATGGGCTCAACTCACGGTTATTTACCCCAAGGCGCGATAACCCGCGAGTGAGTGTACCTAAAGGCGCAATTGCCATTGGAGCAGACCAAACAGGTATCTACCCTGAAGATTCGCCAGGTGGTTGGCATATTATTGCTCACACTGATGCCTGCTTATTTGATTCTAAAGCGGCTAATCCTTGCTTATTTAAACCTGGCGATACCATAGAGTTTGTGCCTGTAAAAGGAGTAAGCAATGATTAAAGTAATCAAGAGCGGTATTCAACTAACAATTCAAGATTTAGGCCGTGTGGGTTTTCGACATTTAGGGGTAAGCCGCTCAGGCAGCCTTGATACCTGTGCGCACATCATTGCAAACCGTTTATTAAATAACACCGACAACGCTGCCGTGCTGGAATTAACCGTGGGTTTATGCGAACTGCAATTTCAGTGTGATACCGTTATTGCCCTTCATGGAGCCGACCTCAAAGCAACCCTAGATGGACACCCGCTTTATCCAGGCTGGAGTTACCCAGTAAAAGCAATGCAAACGCTTAAATTTGTAACCGGCCGTGGTGGCTCCCGTGCTTATATTGCGGTAAAAGGCGGTATTGAATGCCCAGAGGTTATGGGTTCTAAATCTACCGATTTAGGGGCAGCCATTGGCGGCTTTAATGGCCGTGCACTGCAAAGCGGTGATGTGCTAGCCATAAGCCCTTATACTAAACCTTGGTTATGTAATAAGGGCGCCCTTACCCCGCCAAAGCGAAGCATCATCCGTTTACATAAAGGTCCTCATTATGAGCTACTAACACCCGCGTGTATTAATACTTTTTGTGAGGCCTCATTTACTATTAATCCAAATAGTAATCGTATGGGCGTACGCCTAGACCATAAAAATACGGCTATTATGCAGCATACACTTTCATTGCCCTCTGTAGCTGTAGCACCCGGAAGCATACAACTTCCACCTGATGGAAACCCTATTGTATTATTAAATGATGGGCAAACAACGGGGGGTTATCCTTTAATAGCGCATGTAATAGAAGCCGACTTACATCAGTTTGCGCAATTTAGTACTGCTGACCCAATCACCTTTGAATTTGTATCACTTGAGCGAGCAAATGCTGCAAAAAATAAGCTCGATGCACACTTAGCACAACTTAAGCTGAGTTTAAGCCGGTACTGGAATTAATTAATGCTGCACTAAAACTCACTCACTGAGTAACTCGACCGCTATTTATTTACTTTTCTCCTTGCACCTCCTTGGTGCAAGGCAAACTAATTTTTGCAATTTAATTTAACTTTAACGTAATTTTAAATTAAAAATTGCACATTGCATTTTAATCTCCTTGCCAATATCACCACATTGGTGCAACGCCAATTTATTTGGTGCATAAATTATTCTTATTATTTTAAAAAAGCCATGTGACTTAGGTATTTATTTCTGATAAAACAAGGTTAGTCTTTAGCAAACTCGCTATCGTAGGCACTTAATAGGAATGAGGAAAAATTATGTGTTCAATATTCGGCGTACTCGATATTAAATCGGATCCCAGCCAGTTACGCGCTCAGGCAATCGAAATGTCCAAACTGCTTCGCCACCGCGGGCCTGATTGGTCAGGGGTGTATTCATCAGACAAAGCAATTTTAGTGCACGAACGCTTAGCAATAGTAGGCGTATCAAGCGGTGCGCAACCATTATACAACCCAGAAAAAACGCATATTTTAGCGGTAAATGGCGAAATTTATAACCACAAAGAGCTTGCCGCTAATTTAGAAGTCGAGTTTGATTTTCAAACGCAGTCAGATTGTGAAGTTATTTTAGCCTTGTACAAGCAAAAAGGGCCTGCATTTTTAGATGACTTAAATGGTATTTTTGCCTTTTGTTTATATGATGAAGAGCAAGACGCTTACCTAATTGGTCGCGACCACATTGGTATCATTCCACTGTATACAGGCCACGACGAGCATGGCAACTTTTATGTAGCATCAGAGCTAAAAGCGCTTTCACCTATTTGTAAACATATAGAAGAGTTCCCACCTGGGCATTACCTTTACAGCAAAGACGGTAAATTAACACCTTACTACCAACGTGATTGGCAAAGCTACGACGCAGTTAAAAACAACGATGCCAAGGCAGAAGATGTAAAAGATGCTCTAGAAGCCGCGGTAAAACGCCAGCTTATGTGTGACGTACCTTACGGTGTATTACTATCAGGTGGATTAGATTCGTCGGTTATTTCAGCTATTACTCAACATTTTGCTGCAAAACGTATTGAAGACAACGACGAAAGTGATGCTTGGTGGCCTAAACTGCATTCGTTTTCAGTGGGTTTAGAAGGCTCACCCGATTTAGCTGCAGCTCAAAAAGTGGCTGATATGATAGGCACTATTCACCACCCTATTATTTTTACTATTCAACAAGGTATTGATGCTCTTAAAGAAGTGATTTATCACATTGAAACCTACGATGTAACCACTATTCGTGCATCAACCCCTATGTATTTAATGGCACGACAAATTAAAGCTATGGGCATTAAAATGGTACTTTCAGGTGAAGGTGCCGATGAATTATTTGGTGGTTATTTATATTTTCATAAAGCACCCAATGCACAAGAGTTTCATGAAGAGCTAAACCGTAAAGTATCAAAACTGCATATGTTTGATTGTTTACGTGCTAATAAATCAATGGCTGCCTGGGGTGTTGAAGCACGCGTGCCATTTTTAGATAAAGAGTTCGTTGATGTGGCCATGCGCATCAACCCAGAAGCTAAAATGTGTAAAGACGAAAAAATTGAAAAACATATTTTACGTGCTGGTTTCGACGGCTACCTTCCAGATGACGTGTTATGGCGTCAAAAAGAACAATTCTCTGATGGTGTTGGCTACAGCTGGATTGATACTTTAAAAGAGTATGTGAATGAGCAAGTAACGGATCAAGAACTAGCGAATGCTAAATTTAAATACCCAATTAACACGCCAGATTCAAAAGAAGCGTATTTTTACCGCCGTATTTTTGAATCGCACTTCCCGGGCGATGCCTCTGCTAACTGTGTACCACATGGTAAATCAGTAGCATGTTCAACCCCCGAAGCACTGGCGTGGGATGCATCATTTCAAAACAATGCGGATCCATCTGGACGCGCCGCAGGCGTTCACAATGAAGCATATAAAAAATAGTTACCCCCCTATCTACGCTGCAGCTTAAAAACTGCAGCTTTTCTTCGCTGTCTTAGTGAATAATTTCTTGAAATTTTATGGCACTAAGAGAAGTGAATGAAAAAGCTAAGCCATTCAATTTAATCATTTATGTTTAATCACTGTTGTTTGTCACTTCTCTACAAGCGCAGCGTTTCTTTGCCATTTTTGTAAATTAAATCTCAAAGGTGAGATAAACCTTTGACCAATTTAGTTTAAACAGTAAGATTTAGTCGCTTTTTATAAAAACTATTTCAATCTCGCTTTTTCATTAACCTCATGAACAATATCTATCTAACTCATTATCCCAAATCATAAAAACATAGTTAAAATGTCATTAATAAATCATTTAATAAATGAATAGTGATTTTAAAACGCTGACTTAGTTTTTTACGTATTCAATAGCGTTTTTTTAGTTATTTACTTGTCTGATTAGGCCGAATATTCATTCACTTAGCTTTGCATTCAATGCTATATAAGACTATAAAATAATTAGCTGACACATTAGTTATCATTTGTTCAGTTGCCAGATGTGTACAATAAAAAGGCAAAAGCAGCTTAAAGTTTTGCCAAAGTGTTAATTCTTTTGCATTTAATATTTAACTCCCCTATTAGTAAAGGTATGATGGGCAATTAAATTAGTTAGTCTTCTAACTATTCGTGTTATTAGCTTTAGTTATAAATCTAATAAGACGAATACAGTGAACTATAAAAAAACTGGCATTAAGCCAACCTGTTTCATTAACCAATGAGGTATTGCATGAGCGAGAATCATGACAAGTACAGTATTGATAATACGGACTACACCGTAGGTCAAGACAACGTACAAAAGTGGGGATTTGATATACATAACCCTGTATTCGGGATCAGTGCAGGGTTAATAGCACTTTTTTTAATCGCCGTACTAGTGTCAGATGCCGAAGTAGCTAAAACAACACTAAATGGTATCAAAACCGATATTATTAATAATTTTGACGGCTTATTTATGTGGGCTGCCAACTTCTTTGTTATTTTTTGTTTAGTTTTAATTTTTTCACCATATGGCAATATCCGCTTAGGCGGTGACGATGCTAAACCATCGCATTCTCGTATTTCTTGGCTGGCAATGTTATTTGCTGCAGGTATGGGTATTGGCTTAATGTTCTGGGGTGTTGCTGAACCAGTTGCATACTACACTGGTTGGTATGAAACGCCGCTCAATGTAACAGCTAACACACCAGAAGCCGCGAAAATGGCAATGGGTGCAACTATGTTCCATTGGGGTCTTCACCCTTGGGCAATTTATGCTGTAGTTGCGCTTTCGTTAGCATTTTTTACTTACAATAAAGGCTTACCGCTTTCTATTCGTTCGATTTTTTACCCAATTTTAGGTGATAAAGCGTGGGGGTGGCCTGGTCACATAATTGATATTTTAGCTGTATTAGCAACCTTATTTGGTTTAGCAACGTCACTTGGGCTAGGTGCACAACAAGCTTCTGCCGGTATTAATCATGTATTTGGTTTTGAAGGTGGCGTAGGTTCACAAATTCTGGTTATTACAGGTGTTACGTTACTAGCAGTCGTCTCTGTTATTAGAGGCATTGATGGCGGCGTTAAATTACTTAGTAACGTAAATATGCTCATTGCTTTAGTATTACTAGTATTTGTATGTTTAGTTGGTTTTGCGGTCTCTATGGGTAATATCCCTAACACGGTAATGGGGTATGTAGAGAACATTATTCCATTGAGTAACCCACATGGCCGTGAAGATGAAACATGGATGCATGGTTGGACAGTATTCTACTGGGCTTGGTGGATTTCATGGTCACCGTTTGTAGGTATGTTTATTGCGCGTGTTTCGCGTGGTCGTACAATCCGTGAATTTTTAACCGCGGTATTACTTATTCCAACAGCGGTTACTATCCTGTGGATGTCTATCTATGGTGGCATCGCAATTGACCAAGTAGTTAATGGTATTGGTGCTCTTGGGACTGACGGTCTAACAAGTGTCCCTATGGCGATGTTCCAAATGCTTGATGAAATGCCAATGGCGAGTGTGCTTTCTTTCATTGCTATTGTATTAGTACTGGTATTCTTTATTACCTCTTCTGATTCAGGGTCACTTGTAATTGATTCAATCACAGCAGGTGGAAAAATTGATGCACCGGTACCACAGCGTATTTTTTGGGCTACTGTTGAGGGCGCAATTGCTGCTGCATTACTTTGGATTGGTGGTACTCAAGCGATTGAAGCACTACAAGCTGGGGCTATTTCAACCGGTCTACCGTTTACCATTGTTTTACTATTAATGTGTGTAAGCTTAATTTTAGGTTTACGAACTGAGCCTCGCCCAGTTAAATAACACCCTACATTAAAAAACGCCGCTAATTGCGGCGTTTTTTTTACTCTATTTTTCCTATAATATTTTATAACGTTTCGCTAAAGCCAAATTTCACTTAGTGGCGTATCTAACCGATAATGATAACTCAGCTGAGCTTGCAGTAATTCTGCGGTGGCTAAAGCGTCAGTCAGTGCATTATGGTTTTGATACAATGGCAAGGAATAACGCTCCCTTGTATCACTTAACCGTAATGAGCCTAGTTTTGTATTAAATAGCCTACCTAGTAGCCCTTGACGCGCTCTAAGCGCTCGCCTTTCAATTTCCATAGTGTCGACTAGAGCAAATTCAATCCCTTCTTTTATACGTGTGAGCAGCGCATTATAAAAAAAGTGGCGCTCAATGGCGGCATAATGCACCACCACCACTTTCCCTTTAAGTGCATCAAGAAGTGGGGCTAAAATTCGATTGAGGTCGGGAGCTTCATCCACCTCTGAGTGGGTAATACCATGGATAACAATTGACTCTTCACTCAAATCTCGTCGTGGTTGTACTACCCAATGATGGCTCTCTTTACAGTAAATACGATTAACATTGAAAGGCACTAACCCAACACTAACGATATCATCGGTATTAGCGTCCAGACCTGTTGTTTCAAAATCTAGCGCCACAAAAGGTACATCTTTAAGTGGAGCAGTCTGATTGGTAAAGGCCTGCTTATAAAACTCCTTAAGCAACGAGTTTTGCGCACTATGTAAAAGCTGCTCGTAACGACGTGGCCAATCTAACGGTGATTTAGCCATAACTTATTTCACACCTGAATGAGCAGAATAACTAAACTTTAGAAAGCTTTGCGCTTTTTCTAAAATCGCAAAAGCTTCTTTTAAATTACTTTGCTCAAATGGTGAGAGTAAATGCGGGTCTAAATCATTATCGGGCGCTTCCCCCTGTTCTATCTGCCATGCCTGATGGCGAATACGTACAGTGGCAATATATTCAAATGCATCACGCAAATCTTGTGCCTTGCCTTTAGGTAATAAGTTAGCCTCGATAATATCTTCTAATCGCTCAAACGAATTTTGTTTACGTGAACCGACCGCTAATGCATGAACGCGCACCACATCAGATAGCGGCGCTGTACCACGACGTTTTAAGTTCATTGAGCGCTTATGTTGGCCGTTGTGCTCAAGTACAAAGCCGTTAAAAAATCCCAATGGTGGCGTTCGATTGCGAGCATTAGCAGCAAGGTTAGCTAAAAAGCGTTTATTTACTTTGCTTTCTTTTGCCACCAGCGTTTTAAGCTCATCGGCCCATTTTAGCTTGCCCCAAACGCCATCTAAGTCAAAAAATATCGAGCTATTGAGCAGTGCTTGCGGTTTGGGCTCGGCCATCCAGCTAGCAAATTTTTCTTGCCATTGTTCGCGGGTCATACGCCATTTTTTAAACGAGGCCATAATTTCACCATCACAATAGGTATAGCCACACTTAGCTAAACCATCACACACAAAGTCTGATAAGTTTTGAAAATACTCATCGTGCAATGCCTCATCGAAGCTATTATCTAAAATCAGTGCATTATCTTGATCGGTTACAATTAACTGCTCATCCCGCGCCATTGAGCCCAGCGCAATAAAACAATAAGGAATGGGCGGCTTGCCAAACTTTTCTTCAGCTAGCGCTAATAAGCGTTGTTTAAAGGTACGCCCTATTACTGCCATGGCCGTTCCTATCATATGCGAATTAGCATCTTCGTTTACCATACGTACAAACACGTTAGGGAGTTGGCGGGCATAATGAACTAAATCTTCCACTGATTGCTGCGCTAAAATACCCCGTACTAACAATAAGCTACTTTGTGACTCATAACGTAGAATATCGGATAGCGATATTACCCCTATTGGGCGTTTTTTATGTACCACAGGCAAGTGATGTAAGTTATCTCTGAGCATCGCTAAAACGGCTTCAAATACATAGGCATTACTATCGAGCAAGACTAAACTTGAGGTCATAACCTCTTGCGCAGGCGTATCAAACGTCAACCCTTGGGCAACAACTTTGGTACGGATATCTCTATCTGTGATGATCCCGACGACTTGACCGTCATCCTCTTCTGGATCGTCGCTTATTTGTTTTTCTATATCAGTAACAAGTACTGAAGAGACCGATTCTTGTGTCATCAAAAACGCGACGTCTTGTATGGGGGTTTGTGTAGTAACCGTGACTACATCACGATGAAGTAATGATTTAACTTTTGCGGTGGTTAAATCATTGCTGTCGGCTTGCTCTACTATTGCTTGGTGCAAGCGTACGTTGCCATCAACTTCGAAAAAGTCAGCAAAGGTTTCGTATTTATCACAGTATTCGTTGAAGGTATTAACATTAATACAATACGTTAAGGTATCTTCAAGTGCACGAGCTGGAAACCGCACTTTGCGGTTCATCAATAAACCCATTTGGCCAAAAATACCGCCTGTAGCTAAGCGGTTATAGAGTTCACCATTACGGCGTGAAATCTCAACTGAGCCACTACGAATAATATACAAGTCACTAATATCTTGCCCTAAATGCAGGATATCAGTTTCGGCACGAAAGTAAGCAACCTCTATTTGCATTGCTAATTCGTTCAATGCCTCAGTAGGAAGCGTATCAAATGGGGGATGTTCAACTAAAAATTGGGCTATTTCAACTTGCTCGGCCTGCATAGGGAATCCTTGTGGCGTGAATCTAGTTGAATTGTGAGCCTAATTGGCTATTTTTTCAAAGAAAAATAGCCAATTTACGTAAATAGTTAGCGATTAATTATCTACTTGCTCTAACTCCTGCGCTAATTGTTTTGACTCATCGCCGCGAGGGCTGGTAAAACGTGCAAGTCCTAAATAAATCACCGGTGTTAAATAAAGCGTAAACAATACCGCTAATGCTAGTCCACCAAACACCACCCAGCCAATCGCATTGCGCGCCTCAGCGCCCGCACCTGTTGACATAATAAGCGGTAATGCACCCAATAAAGTAGAAATTAAGGTCATGGTAATGGGTCGTAGGCGTACCAGTGCAGCTTGTTCAACCGCTTTTCGAACACTAAGCCCGTTATCTCTTAATTGATCAGCAAACTCGACCAATAAAATTGCGTTTTTAGCGATTAAACCAATAAGCATTACCAGACCAATTTGCGAATAAATATTGAGTGATGTGCCGGTTAAATACAGTGCTAAAATAGCGGATGTAATACCAAATGGCACAGTAATCATCACCACAATGGCGCTGTTAACGTTTTCAAATTGTGCTGCCAATACTAAAAATACAATTAAAAATGCCAATACATAGGTCATCAATACTTCGTTTGAGGTCTCTTCAAATGTCAGAGCTTCCCCTTTAAACGCTAGGGTAATACCTGCTGGTAATGATTGCTCAGACACTTGTTTTATTTGCTCTACCAGTGTGGCAATGGTTAAACCTTCGGGTAATTCCATGCTTAATTCTATGGCACGTCGCTGAGCATGGCGCTCAAGCTCTGCAGCTACACCTTCCTCTGTAATATTAGCTACACTACTGAGCGGTACTAATTGATTATCGCGGGCGCTTACATATAAATTTGCTAAATCACTGGGGTCATTAATGGTTTGATTTTGAGCCTGTAACATAATTGGTATTGACTGATCGCCAATATTTAAATCGGCTATATCGTCGCCATTAATGGCAGCTCTTAAAGTAATGGCTATATCACTTAACGATACACCGAGCTCTTCTGCGCGTCGTCTGTCTATATTGACGCGAAGTTGTGGTTGCGATGGCTGATACGATACGCGAACCGGTGCAACTTCAGGTACTGCTTTTTCAAGATCTGCTGAAAACTGCTGTGCAGCTTTAAATATTTCAAGGTAATCTTGCCCCAACAAAGCAATTTCGATTCCGCCACCTTGGCCACGTAAATTTAAACTATTAGCCCCCCCTGCGTATGCGGGTGCTCCAGGAATATTCATTAAAGGCTGACGGATTTTATTGATGATTTCTTGTTGACTAAAGTTACGTTCATCCCAGTGCTTTAAAGGTACAGTGATGAACACAATATTAGGATCCCACTGACCAACAACCGTGTAAATAGATTCAATTTCACCGCTTTCGACGAAAGGCAGCAAAGTGTCTTCCATTTTAATGGCTTGCCTGTCCATAAAGTTTAAGCCTACGCCATCTGGCCCACGAGCAAATATTCTAATTTTACCGCGATCTTCTGTTGGTAATAGCTCGTTATCTAAGCTCATATACAATGCACCTGAGCCGCCTGCCACTAATAAACAGGCAATAAAAGTTAGCCACGCATGATCGAGTACTTTATGAATTGTTTTGGTATATAAATTAGCAAGTACGTTACCAAACTTAGCAAATGGATGAAAACCGCCTTGCTTAAGCTTTAGCTTAGAGGTAAGTGCTGGCACTAACGATAACGCAACAAAGCTTGATATAATCACTGCACCGGCAAGAACACCGCCAAACTCTCTGAATAAACGCCCTGCTGTAGAGGGTAAAAAAGCGATGGGAACAAACACAGCTGCTAACACTGCCGTGGTGGCAATAACCGCAAAAAATACTTCACGGGTGCCAACAACCGCTGCGGCACGCCTGCCTAGCCCTAATCCACGTTGGCGTTGAATGTTTTCACTCACTACAATCGCATCATCAACGATTAAACCTGTAGCAAGTACCAATGCGAGTAAGGTTAAAATATTAATGGAAAAACCCAGTGCCCATATCAGTGCTAACGAGCCAATCAAAGCAACCGGAATGGCAAATGCGGGCACTAAGGTTGCACGCCAAGAACCAATAAATACCCATAAAGTAATGATCACTAGCAGCACTGTCAGCACTAATGAGTTAATAACTTCATCCACTGAACTTCTAATAAATTGTGCATCATCTGATGTTAAGGTAAATTCCATCTGAGGAAAGCGTTCACGCATTCCCTCTATAAGCTTTAGAACTTCATCTGATATTTCTATGGTGTTAGATTGCGCTTGGCGGATAATTTCCATACCAATAACGGGTTTACCATTGAGCCTAACCATAGAGCGTGGATCTGCCGGACCAAAATATACCGCGGCGATATCGCTAATACGGGTATCACCACGAATGATAATATCACCGACTTGATCTGGTGTGACCGAGGTAGCATCAGCACGCACAATGATTTGCTGATCGTTTGATTTTAAACTTCCTGCAGGCACATCAAAGGGAGCTTGCCTGAGAACGTCAGCAACATCAGGAATAGTTAAATTAAAGCTACTGAGCTTAAGCGGATCTATACGTACTCTAAGCACTCGCTCTCTATCACCGTTTAAGCGCACATCAGCAACACCGGGAATAGTTAAAAACTGTGGTGCTAAGTCAACATCAACTCGCTCGGTTAATGCCTCTAACGATAAACTCTCACTTGATACGGTGAGTGATACGACCGCCTCAGCATCATTATCGGCTTTTATAATAGATACACGCTCAACCTCTTCTGGGAGCTCTCTTTGCACTCGCGAAACTGACTCGCGTGTTTCATTAGCGGCATCATCCAGATTAACACCAGGTCTAAATTCAACCACAATACGTGAGCTGCCTTCTTCACTTTGTGCACGAATAGATTTAACTCCACTCACACGGGCAACAGCACCTTCAAGTTTGCTGGTGACTTCAGTGTCAACGGTTTCTGGGGAACCACCTGGAAACGAAGCTGATACCGTAATACGCGGCCTATCTACATCAGGAAGCTCTCGCACTTCTACGCCAGCTATAGCGGCGATACCGGCAATAATTATTAATAAATTAAGCACCACAATAAGTACAGGGCGGCGAATTGCCATAGACGGCAAGTCTTGCATCATAGGTTGCTGTTTCATGGCTACTCCTGCGTACTAGCGATAGGTGCAGTAAAGCTTAATTCTTGATTGGCTCGCAAGCGCTGAACGCCTTCAACAACTAACGTATCGTTTGGCTGTAATGCCCCTGATACGAGTAAGCGCCCTGCCAAGCGTTGCTCTATTTTCACATCAACCCGGGTAGCTTTGTTATCCACACTCGTCCACACATATGGACCCGTTGCGCCCCACAGTAGTGCTGCTTCAGGAATAGCGGCAAAGCGTTGACCTAATACTTCTATATGTACTCGAAAACTCATACCCGGTAAGAATTGTTGATCTTTGTTATTTAACTTTGCTTTGACTCTTAAGGTACGAGTTTGTGGGTCTATACGTGAGTCTAAATAGGCTATTTCTGCCTCAACAGGCGCTTGCGATTGCCATGGGAACACGCGTACACTAGCATTATTTCTGAGCATCGCAATCGCTGATTCAGGCGCGTTAAAATTAATGTATAACTGGCGGGTATCATCGATGCTGGCAATCATTGTTTGTGTTGTTATTCTGTCACCCACTTCAACGTCAGTCAGTCCCATAGTGCCACTAAAAGGGGCTCGAACTTGACGATCTTCTAATTCAGTTTCGGCTTGTATGAGAGTAACTTTTGCAAGCTCCACGATGGTTTTTGCATCATCTACATCACTTTGCGGAACAGCTCCTTTAGCTTGGCTTTGTTTTAAACGTTTTAAAGTACGCTGGGTATCGGCTAATTTTATTTTAGCCTCTTCAAGGGCCGCTTTTTGCCTACGTGAATCTAGCTCAAGTAAAATATCACCTTCTTTAACCTTATCGCCAGGTTTAAAATGAACCGCTGCTACTTTATCCCCTACGGCAGGATATAAAATAACAGAATGGATAGCTTCAGCGTTACCAACAGCCTGAACTTGCTGTTGTGCTTGTTCCATAGCGATATTTTCAACGACCACGGTAGCACTAATTACTGGCAAACTAACCGATAAGAATATGGCCGTTATGCCCATTAAGAAATTTTGCGACTTCAAAGCAACACCCTAATTAATTATTATTTCCATTATGTTACGCAGTTTAACACCTCTATGATCAATAAATAGCTTAGTACGACAAATTAGCAAAACAACGCGCTGAAATTAAACATCCAGGTATTTTCTACATATTCTTACACCAGCCTACAAAATCACCACATATTTTATGCGTATTTAACATTAAGATTTAGTCATTAGAGTGAACATACAAAGGAGAGTTTATGAAAAAAAGTATCATTATGGTTTTACTGCTTAGTGGCTGTGCATCACAAGGGGTTGACCGGACAAGTCAAAATCAATTAATTAAACGCTATTATGCATCTGTTAACTCAGAGCAAAAAGTGACACTTTCCTCAGAAGTAGGAACGGGAATAGCTGCTGGAGCGGGTTTTGGCTTTGTTGATAGCCTTGATGGCAACACCGAAGAAATGATCGGTGGCGCTATTGTGGGCGGTTTAGTTGGAGGGCTATTTACCGCCTTATTTGAGGGAGGTAATACGGCTTATCAGTATAACTTATACGCTGTTAATGAAGGTGAATTTACCGTTATTCAAAAGAAAAAACTCGATAAAAACACAAAATGTGTTCTTGTTAACTCAGCTAATAAAATTACACTTACGCCGATAGATAATAGTTATTGTATTCGTTGATTAAGCTCAAAGTGAGTATCAAACCTTTAAGCTGCTAAGCTATGTAGCTCGCTATTTATAAATTACTTTTAAATAAAAACCTCAGTGTTTACTGAGGTTTTTTAATGAATAAATAAACGCGTGGTGTTATTTATTTCGTTGTGCGTCTTTTTGCGCTTTTTTTGCTTCTTTACGTTGTTGTAAAGCAGCTTGAGCTTCGTTACCAATATGACCTTCACCGCGTGCTTGTGCCAATTCTATTTGTTTTTGACGCTCAGCAAAACGAGCGCGTTGCTCGTCGGTCACATCATCAATACAGTGATGACACGACACCCCTTCCATATATTCAGGCTTTTGCTTTTCTTCTTCTGTGATAGGCATCCGACATGCGTGACACTGATCATATGAGCCTTTTTGTAAGTCATGATTTACCGCGACACGGTTATCAAATACAAAGCACTCGCCTTCCCACATGGTTTCTTCTTTTGGTACTTCTTCTAGGTATTTTAATATGCCGCCTTCAAGGTGGTATACCTCATCAAAGCCCTGCTCTTTCATATAAGCTGTTGATTTTTCGCAGCGAATACCACCAGTACAAAACATAGCTACTTTTTTATGCTTTTCTGGGTCGAGATTTTCTTTGGCCCACTGTGGAAATTCGCGGAACGTCTTCGTGTTTGGATCGACTGCGTTTTGAAATGTACCAATTTCAATTTCGTAATCATTTCGGGTATCAACAAGGATAACCTCTGGATCAGAAATTAGGGCATTCCATTCATTTGGCTTAACATAACTGCCCACTACTTTTAATGGGTCTACGCCTTCAACGCCCATAGTTACGATTTCTTTTTTAAGTTTTACTTTAGTGCGGTAAAACGGGCATTCGTCATCATATGATTCTTTAGTAACAATATTGTCTAAATTAGGTTGGGTGTCTAACCACGCCAGTAAGTTATCTATGCCTTCACGTTTTGCGGAGACAGTCCCGTTAATTCCTTCTGCGGCAATTAACAAAGTACCTCGCACGTCATTTTGCTCCATTACATTAAGTAAAGGTTGGCGAAGTGCTTCAAAGTTAGGTAAAGAAACAAATTTATATAATGCACACACAACAAAGTGTTCGCTGGTTACATTATCTTTATGGATAGCAGTCATGGTTTTCCTATTTTGCTTTTTAAACCCGCAAGGGGCGTTTACCGAATCGTAAATCCGGCGCATATGGGGCGCGTATTTTACGCTTTTTTTATTTAAATGCAAAAAAATGGATGATAATGCGCTTTTTACTGTTAGCGCAGTGGCTCAGTGGGCTATAATGCGCGGATAAATTTACAAGACTTGCTCATATTGGAGAAATATACATTGCACTTTACTGATCTTGGGATTGATACTCGCCTAGAAACACAATTAGCGCACCAAGGGATCACCCAGCCTACCGATATTCAAGCTCATGCTGTGCCAACGGCACTCGCTGGACATGACATTTTCGCTCAGTCAAAAACTGGGTCAGGCAAAACTTTAGCGTTTTTATTACCTGCTGTGCAGCGAGTAATGAAACAAAAAGCACTCAGTAAACGTGATCCTCGTGTACTTATTGTTGCTCCAACTCGTGAGCTTGCAACCCAAGTGTTCACCCAACTACGGTTACTTATTGCCGGTACCAATATTAAGGCAGTTAAAATTCTCGGTGGTGAAAACTTTAACGACCAAATTAAAGCACTGCGCAACGACCCACATTTTGTGGTTGCTACACCAGGGCGCTTAGCCGATCACTTAAAGCAACGCTCTTTACAGTTAAGTGGCTTAGAGCTACTTATATTTGATGAAGCTGACCGTATTTTGGATTTAGGTTTCACCGACCAGCTTAAGTTAATTAATGAACTGGCAGATCACCGATTACGCCAGACCCTATTGTTTTCAGCGACATTAGATCATGCTCAAGTAGATGCCCTTTCGCGTAATTTATTAAAAAAACCAAAACAAATTATGCTCAGTGCAGCCAATGAGCAACACAGTGATATTAAACAAACATTGTATTTAGCCGATCATCTTGATCATAAAGAAGCGCTACTTGAGCATTTTCTTAATCAAGATAATGTAGGGCAATGTATTATATTTACCGCAACACGTGCTGATACCAGTCGCTTAAGCGAGGCATTAAATAGTAAAGGCTTTAAGTCTGTCGCACTAGCCGGGGATTTAACTCAAAGTAAGCGCCTTGATATCATGGATGCGTTTAGCCGTGAGAACTTTAAAATATTAATTACTACTGATGTTGCATCTCGCGGTTTAGATTTACTCAGTGTGACCCATGTTATTAATTTTGATCTACCAAAACACGCTGAAGAATACGTTCACCGTATTGGTCGCACAGGCCGAGCTGGTTTTAAAGGCAACGCGCTATCATTTGTTGGTCCTAAAGATTGGGCAAGTTACTTAGCAATAAAGTCATTTTTAAATGACGAATTGTCGTTTGCGGTGGTTGATGGTTTAAAAGCGAAATTTAAAGGCATCAAAGAGAAAAAGGTTACGCCAGTTAAACCAATTAAAAAGGTAGTGGCTGATAAAAAACCACATCAAAAACGCAAAGCGAAACCGAAAAAACCAGTAGCCCCAATTAAAGCACCACTTAACATCGATGGTGATACCCCTATGCGTCGTAAAAAAAAGCCTGAGCAGGAATAATTATGAGTTACCTTGGAACTACCCAAACCTTATTTGTAAAAGAAGTCAGTAATGAAGGTGCCTATTTAGATGGCCATGACTTAGGTGAAGTATTTTTACCTAAACACGAGATTAAACATGAACTTGAAGCTGGCGATAGCATCAGCGTTTTTACCTTTTTAGATAACGCAAACCTGCCAACAGCAACAACTAAAAAACCACACGCACAAGTCGGTGAATATGCCCTACTGCGCGTTAAAGAAATAAACAGCATTGGTGCTTTTTTAGATTGGGGTTTAGAAAAAGACGTGCTTGCACCGTTTAATGAACAAAAACCGCGTATGCAAGAAGGTTACTCGTATTTAGTCCGTTTATACCTAGATAATGCCAGTCAGCGAATTTGTGCTTCAACCAACTTTAATCGCTTTTTATCAAAAGACGAGCCGCAATATAGCCACTTGCAAGAAGTCGATTTAATTGTGGCAGGTAAAACCGATATCGGCTACAAAGTACTTATTGAAGAGTCTCATTTTGGTGTTGTATTTTACAACATGGTATTTAAAAACCTATTTGTTGGTCAAAAGCTCAAAGGGTTTATTCAAAAAGTGCGTGAAGACGGAAAAATTGACGTTATACTTGAAAAGCCAGGTATGGGTAAAGTCAGTGAACTTGGCGAAAAAATTATGGAAAAACTAAAAGATGAAGGTGGCATCTTAGCCATAGGCGATAAATCTGAACCTGAATTAATTAAAAAAGTTTTCTCGACCAGTAAAGCAAACTACAAAAAAGCCATTGGTGGGTTATTTAAACAAGGCTTAATTGATATTGAAGCTAAGTCTATTCGTTTAAAATAATTCTATAAAAAAGCCACCTAGGTATAAACTTAGGTGGCTTTTTCGTATTTAAAATTTATAACTTAATGTTTTTGTAAGGTAAGGTACAACGTGAATATTGATTTGAATATTCAATTAATTCTTTTTTAGATGTCATATTTAATGGCGCTAATCTAAATACTTTTTTTGTACACTCATTCTGCATTTCATCGTGTACATCAACACATTCTCTACTACTTATATCAAGTCCTGCTAAAACAGCTTCATTTGTATAACATAAATGCTGAGCATAGTTTTGGGCGATTTTTTTAAACTTAAATAAATCAACGGGGTAATCAGATACCAAATCGGTAACATTCGAAACATCATCATACATTTTGGTTGAAAATACATATTTATTAACAGCAAAGCCACTAATGATAATTACCACTACAAACATTATTAAACGCAAAGTTAGTTCCTCACTGCATAGCCGTAACTAAATGTAGCACAAACAAAAAGAGTTGTAATAAACTCCTTATAATTATGCATACTTTAAATTTAAGCTATTGATTTATTAACATCATTTAATACTTCTACAGGGTTTTGTGCCTGAGTAATCGGACGCCCTATTACTAAATAGTCACTGCCAGCTTCAATCGCGTCTTTAGGTGTCATAATACGTTTTTGATCGCCCGCATCACTGCCAGCAGGACGAATACCTGGGGTTACGAGTTTAAATTCTTTGCCTAAAGCCGCCTTTAAACTTTGTGCTTCTTGTGCAGAACAAACCACACCATCAAGCCCTGCTTGCTTTGTTAGTTTTGCTAAATGCATAACTTGCTCTTGTGGTGATTTAGTTATACCTAAACGCCCAAGCTCAGTTTCATCCATGCTGGTTAAAACGGTCACGGCAATCAATAAAGGAGCTTTATCACCAAATTGTTCGAGTGCCTGCTTTGCTTTATGCATCATTTCAAAACCACCACTTGCATGAACATTAACCATCCACACGCCCATTTTAGCTGCAGCGGTTACTGCTTTAGCAACAGTATTTGGGATATCATGAAATTTCAAATCTAAAAATACATCGAAACCTAAATCAACCAGCTCTTTAACAAATTCAGGGCCAAAATATGTGAACATTTCTTTACCCACTTTTAATCGACAGGTATCCGGTGATAACTGTTTCACAAATGCTAAAGCAGTTTGCTGATCATCATAATCAAGAGCGATAAGAATTTTTTTTGATTGTTCGAAAGACATAACTATCCTACTAGTGAGCGAAAAGTATAAAGATTAAAATCCGTCTAAGCCTCTGCTAGGCACAATGGTTTCCCAATGTTTACACGAAGGGCAATTCCAATAAATGGTGTAACTTGTAAAGCCACAATGCTGGCATTGAAAGTCAGGCTTGGTAGCAATATATGAGGTAACAAGTTTATCTATTTGATTAAGCACATCTTTGGTATTTTTATTTTCGGCGCTCATTAACTGCAGTAAAAAACTAAAGCCACGGATGGTAGGTTGACGTTTTAAACTGTCGGTTAAAAATTCAAAGGCTTGTTCAGTGTGACCTTGCTCAAGCAACGCTTGGCAATGCTGTATTTTTATCATTACCCCACCCTTATCTAATAAGTCGTTCACGAGTTCATGAAACTGATGGGTTAGTTTAAGTTGCTTATAACTATGCGCTAACTTATCAATAAATAATGGCGCAAAAAAGGTAAATTGACAGATAAGTTCTCGCCAATAATAAATTGCTTTTACGTAATCTTCTTTTGTATAGGCAGACAAACCAAGCTCATATAGAGGCCTGATTGTTTTAAAGTTTAAGCTAATAGCTTTGCGCATAAGTTGAGGATTATTACTGGTAATAGCATATTCACAATAAAAGTTTGCGATGGCTTTGAAGTGTTGTTCTTTTGAAAAAAGCTCAGTATGCGCTTCAAACATACTAATGCCTTTTTCCCATTCACGGGTCTGAGAATATAAGGAAATAATTGGCTCAAGAGCATCTTCATGGTTATTTTTTACCAGCCATATTAAATGTTCTTCTGCGCTATCGAGTAAACCTGCCATAATATAGTCTTCTGCTAATTCTAACCGACTATTGGCAGCTTGTTTTTCGTTAAGGCTTGGGTGTTTTAATAGCAATTCATGAATTTTTATTGCGCGGTCAAGCTCGCCACGGCGGCGAAACATAGTGGCTAATGTAGAATAGTGTTCTACAGAGTCAGCAGCTACTTCGAGCAAATTAATTAAATGCTCAAGCCCCTGATCTTCTTCTCTGTCCAGTAAGAACTTTAACCCTTTACTGTATTCAGAAGTGATTTCTCTATTAAATTGATGAGCCTGATTTTTCGCACTGTTTTTTCCCATGATCCAGCCATAACCGGCGGCGACAGGAAGCAGTAAAAACAACAGCTCAATCATAATTAGGTATCTTTGTTGGCAATACGCTTTTTATTATCTTTTTCAGGCGTTATTTGCTTTTTTAAACGGTAATTTTGCCACTTTAATTGCGTAAACAATTTAAAGCTCACAAAGCAACCCACTACAACACCTAACAAAAAGCAGATACTTATTATAACGGCTAAAGGTAATGTATTACTGGCTATTATGTAGTTAATTTGTGTTAATTGTGGATTTTGCGAACCCAATACAAATGCACCAATTAAAAAAAGTGCTGCCAGAATAATTTTTAATACCTTGAACAAGTAACTACTCCAATAAATTTACTAAGCAATGCTCTCGTTTACACGGTCACGTAGTTCTTTGCCTGGCTTAAAATGAGGTACATGCTTACCATCTAACTCTACAGTTTCACCTGTTTTAGGATTACGACCTGTACGAGGTGCACGGTAATGCAAAGAGAAACTTCCAAAACCTCGGATCTCAATACGATCTGAAGAAGATAATGAGCCGGCCATTTGTTCAAGAATTTCTTTAACAGCGTTCTCAACATCTTTCACAGGAATATGTGCGTGTTGTTCAGCAAGTGTTTCTATCAGTTCTGACTTAGTCATAGCGTTTCCTTAAAAGAAATAGTGGAAGGGCATAAACTGCCCTTCCAATTAAAAGACTATAATTAATTAGTCTTTTTGTGCATTCGCGAAAGCAGCTGCCATTGCGTTTTCGAACACTGGCTCTTCTTTCTTAAGCTTCTCTAGTACTTCTTTCTCTTCTGCTTCGAAAAGAGCTTTAACAGATAAGCTTAAAGTGCGGTTCTTACGATCAACACCAACGTATTTAACTTCGATTTCGTCGCCTACAGAAACAACAGTAGTTGCATCTTCAACGCGCTCTTGAGCGATATCAGCTACACGGATGTAACCTTCAACGCCTTCGATAAGTTCAACAGTTGCGCCTTTCGCATCAACTTCAGTCACTTTACCTTTAACAATAGCACCTTTTTTGTTTGCATCAAGGTAGTTATTGAATGGGTCAGCTTCGATTTGCTTAACACCTAGAGAGATACGTTCACGCTCTGGGTCAACTTGCAATACGATAGCAGTGATTTCGTCGCCTTTCTTGAATTCACGTACAGCTTCTTCGCCAGGTGTATTCCAAGAAATGTCTGAAAGGTGTACAAGACCATCAATACCACCGTCAAGACCGATAAAGATACCGAAGTCAGTGATTGATTTGATCTTACCAGTAACTTGATCGCCTTTGTTTTGTAGACGAGCAAATTCCTGCCAAGGATTAGCAATACATTGCTTAAGACCAAGAGAAATACGACGACGTTCTTCGTCGATTTCAAGAACCATAACTTCAACAGTGTCACCAAGTGAAACAACTTTTGAAGGGTGGATGTTCTTGTTAGTCCAATCCATTTCAGAAACGTGTACTAGACCTTCAACGCCTTCTTCGATTTCTACGAAGCAACCGTAATCAGTAAGGTTAGTTACACGACCAGAAAGTTTAGAACCTTCTGGGTAACGACCAGCGATAGCTGCCCATGGATCTTCGCCAAGCTGTTTAAGACCTAGAGATACACGAGTTTTATCTTTGTCGAATTTAAGAACTTTAACTGCGATTTCGTCGCCAACATTAACGATTTCTGAAGGGTGCTTAACACGCTTCCACGCCATGTCAGTAATGTGTAGTAGACCATCAACACCACCAAGGTCAACGAATGCACCGTAGTCAGTAAGGTTCTTAACGATACCTTTAACTTCTTGACCTTCAACAAGGTTAGCAAGAAGCTCTTCACGTTCTTGTGAGTTTTCTGATTCGATAACTGCACGACGTGAAACAACAACGTTGTTACGTTTTTGATCAAGCTTGATTACTTTAAATTCAAGCTCTTTGCCTTCAAGGTGAGTTGTGTCACGTACTGGACGAACATCAACAAGTGAACCAGGTAGGAAAGCACGGATTGAATCAACTTCAACAGTGAAACCGCCTTTAACTTTACCGTTGATAACACCAGTAACAGTCTCTTGCTCTTCACATGCTTTCTCAAGACGGATCCACGCTTCGTGACGCTTCGCTTTCTCACGAGAAAGGATAGTTTCACCGAAACCGTCTTCGATTGCATCTAGTGCAACATCTACTTCGTCGCCAACAGCAACTTCTAGTTCACCAGCAGCATTTTTGAACTGCTCTGCAGGGATAGCACTTTCTGATTTAAGACCAGCATCTACAAGTACAATGTTGTTCTCGATTGAGATTACTGTACCTTTAACGATAGAGCCTTGCTCTGCTTCAAAACCCTTTAAGCTTTCTTCAAATAACTGCGCAAAATTTTCTGACATACGAATATACGTCTCATATATTAATACCAATAAGCAACCATGCTGCATGGGGTTGTTAAAATAGCACTGGCGTCCTGCTGGTGCATAAAATGTGTTTAGCTTCGTTTAGGAAGCTTACCTTCAGAGATGCTTGAATCTAATAAAGTTATAACTTTATCAAAGACTTGCTGTGCGTTGAGTTCGCTAGTATCAAGCTCAATCGCATCCTCTGCAGGTACAAGCGGCGCAACGGCGCGATTCATATCGCGATCATCACGTGCTTGAATGTCTTGTAATAGACCACTTAGTGTAACATCAAGCCCGCGCTCATTCAACTCAACAAAACGTCTGCGAGCACGTTCTTCTGCACTTGCGGTTAGAAATATCTTTAATGGCGCATCAGGAAACACAACAGTGCCCATATCGCGACCATCAGCAATTAAGCCATTTTCAGTTCTAAACGCACGCTGGCGACGAAGTAACGCTTCACGAACTCGTGGCAATGCCGCAACTTTGGACGCTGCAGCTCCCACTTCTTCATTTCGAATAGTGGTTGTTACATCTTCGCCTTCTAAAATAATCTTTCCTGCATTAGTATCACTGTCTATCAGAAACTGCACATCAAGATTTGCAGCTAGTGGAACCAGTGCTTCTTCGTTATCTAACGCAATTTGGTGATGAAGTGCTGCAAGTGAAAGTACGCGATAAATTGCACCGCTATCTAACACATCCCAGCCTAATTTTTCAGCCAATAAGCGACAAACAGTTCCTTTACCAGAACCACTTGGGCCATCTACGGTGATTACGGGCATTAATAACGCCGGCATTTAAAACCTCCTTCAATGCACACCAAAATAAACCGCCACATTATACGTCAATTATTAAAGATTATCCGCTTTTAGTATGTAACTTTTTATAAATACTTATAAATAGCCTATTTACTGACAGATGCTAACACGTTGAAAAATGTTGGGAATGTCTTATAAGTACAGGCTGGATCGTTAATCGTGATTGGCTTACCCCCTACCGCCACCATTGCAAAGCACATGGCAATACGGTGGTCATCATAGGTATCTACAGCCACATTATTAAATTGTTTTGGCGGTGTGATCTCAATAAAGTCATGCCCTTCAACTACTTCAGCCCCTACTTTTTTAAGCTCTGTGGCCATAGCGTGTAAACGGTCAGTTTCTTTTACTCGCCAGTTATAAATGTTGCGAATTGCCGTTGGCCCTTTTGCAAACAAGGCAACTGTAGCCAGGGTCATTGCAGCATCAGGTATTGCATTCGCATCAATATCAATACCGTTAAGCTCACCTTTACGAACAACTAAACGTTCGTCATACCAATCAATTTTGGCACCTACTTGCTCCATAACATTAGCAAAACCAATATCACCTTGAACTGATTTAGCACCGACGCCTTTAATTTCTATTTCGCCGCCGGCAATTGCTGCAGCAGCAATAAAGTAAGAAGCAGATGAAGCATCCCCTTCGACCATAATACGCTCAACGGATTGATAGTGCTGTGCACCTTTTACAATAAAAGTACTGTAATTGTCATGCTCAACGGTAACACCAAAACGCGCCATTACATCAAGAGTAATATCAATGTAAGGCTTAGACACTAACGTGCCTTTAATTTTAATTTGAGTATCACCTTTAAATAACGGTGCAGACATAAGCAGCGCAGTTAAAAATTGGCTTGAAATACTACCGTCAATTTCAACTTCACCACCCGCTATTTGCCCACCAACAATTTTAAGCGGCGGATAGTCTTTATTTTTTAAATAACTAACATTACCACCTAAGGCTTGCAGTGCATCAACTAAGTGGCCAATTGGTCGCTCTTCCATACGTGGCTCACCAATTAACTCATACTCCCCAGCAATCGCTGCAAGCACGGCCGTTAAAGGACGGTATGCTGTACCTGCATTACCTAAAAACAGTGCTTCAGTTGGCGTTTTAAATACGCCACCTACACCTTCTACGGTCGCGATGGTTCGCTCATCATTAAGTGTCACATTCACACCGAGCTGCGCTAAGGCGCCCAACATATGACGAATATCATCACTGTCTAATAAGTTTTCTACAACCGTAGTGCCGTTTGATAGTGCAGCCAATAATAGAATGCGATTTGACAAGCTTTTCGAACCCGGCAGAGTAACACTGCCATTAACCTGTGAAATAGGCGCTAAAGAAAGTTGATCCATTAGCTGTTCTCCTTTGCGAAAGCCGCCATAAAATCAACTAATGCTTTAACTCCTTCCAGTGGCATTGCGTTATAAATACTCGCGCGCATACCGCCAACAATACGGTGCCCTTCAAGCGCTAATAAGCCCGCTTCTGTTGACTCTTTAACAAACTTATCATTTAGGCTTTCATCAACTAACCAAAAAGGCACATTCATACGTGAACGACAATGTTTTGCTACCTTGTTGGTGTAAAAATCAGACTCATCGATAAAGTCATAAAGCAGCTGCGCTTTGGCAGTATTATGTGTTTCCATGGCTTTAACACCGCCATTTTGCTCAAGCCATTCAAATACTTCAGCTGCTAAATACCATGCAAATGTAGGTGGAGTGTTAAACATACTGCCTTGTTTTGCTTCAAGTGCGTAATCTAAAATACCTGGCTTAGCTAGCCCTTCACGCTCAAGTAGCGTTTTACGAACAATTACGATAGCAATACCCGATGGGCCGATATTCTTTTGAGCACCTGCGTAGATTAAATCAAATTGATTAACGTCAATTTCGCGCGATAGAATAGTCGACGACATATCGGCGACAATCGGTGCTGTTGGGTGACTGGGTACATCAAAAATCTCTAGACCATCTACAGTTTCATTTGGGCAATAATGAATATATGCAGCATCGGCTGGTAAAACCCAATCGGCTACCTGCTTAATAGAAAATAAGCCATTATCGTCATTACGTACGTCAATAGTGTGAGTTTGAGTAAACTTATCAGCTTCGCTAGTTGCACTTTTTGACCACACGCCGTTTTCACAATACACCGCTTTTTTTCCATCAACGTGGAGGTTTAAAGGTACGGCACTAAATTGTCCTCGACCGCCGCCGTGCATAAACAGCACTTCAAACTCATCACTAATATTCATTAAACGACGCAGACTAGCTTCACACTTAGCCGTTAATGCTAAAAATTCTTTACTGCGATGGCTCATTTCCATTACTGAAACACCAAGCCCTTGCCAGTCTAAAAACTCTTTTTGTGCTTTTTGCATGACAGCCGGTGGTAGCATTGCAGGACCCGCACAAAAATTATAAATACTCATTACCTTTTCCTCATTCCAGTAATCTACTGTTTAACTTGAATTAAACTAATTCAAGTGTCTTTAGTTTTTTTCAACCATATAAAAAAAGCGGCCAAGGCCGCTTTTTTCAATCTCAATTATTCTGAAGGAGGATTATCATCCGCTACTTCACCTATAACCGTATCTACTGTTTCAACGTCTTCGATGTCAATCAAGTCACTTTCAGTCACTTCAATCTCTTCTATACGTTGTAAACCAACTACTTGCTCTTCGTCAATAGTTCTGATCAAAATAACACCTTGGGTGTTACGTCCAACCGTAGAAACTTCATTAACGCGAGTACGTACTAAGGTACCACGATTCGAAATAATCATTATTTCGTCGTTGTCATCAACTTGTACAGCACCAACAACGGCACCATTACGCTCACTCACCTTAATTGATACAACACCTTGTGTTGCACGACTCTTAGATGGGTAGTCTTCAAGTTGAGTACGCTTACCGTAACCATTTTCTGTCACTGTTAATATTGCACCGTCATTCTTTGGTACAATCAGTGATACAACACGTTGATCGTCTGGCATCTTAATACCACGAACACCCGTTGCAGTACGACCCATAGGGCGTACACCTTTGAAGCGAATCTCAGGCTTACCTTCTTCGTCAAGAACAGGGTTACCATTTTCATCAACTACCGTGGTTTCTTCAGCTTCTTTAAAGCGTACAACTTTACCCGCATCAGTGAACAACATAATTTCGTTGCTACCATCGGTAATATCAACACCAATTAAGCTATCACCTTCGTTTAAGTTAACGGCAATAATACCGCTAGCACGTTGACGGCTGTATGCAGTCAATGGTGTTTTCTTAACCGTACCAAATGCTGTCGCCATAAAGATGTATTTATCATCTTCATAATCGCGTACCGGCAAAATAGCAGTAATACGTTCATCTGCTTCAAGCGGTAATAAGTTAACAATTGGCTTACCGCGCGCTGCGCGACTTGCAAGTGGTAACTGATACACTTTAAGCCAATATAATCGACCCGCAGTAGAGAAACATAAAATAGTATCGTGCGTATTGGCAACAAGTAGACGTTCAATGAAATCTTCATCTTTCATCTTGGTTGCTGACTTGCCTTTACCACCACGACGCTGCGCTTCGTAATCACTTAACGCTTGATACTTAACGTACCCTTCGTGTGATAAGGTCACAACCACGTTCTCTTCGTTAATTAAGTCTTCAAGGCTAATATCGTGTGCAGCTGCATTAATTTCAGTGCGGCGCTCATCACCATATTGTTCTTTAATTTCAACTAACTCATCACGAATAACTTCCATTAAACGTTCCGGACTTGCCAAAATGAATAATAGTTCAGCAATTAGGTCTAGTAACGATTGGTATTCAGTAAGAATTTTTTCGTGTTCAAGACCTGTTAGTTTGTGCAAACGTAAGTCTAGTATTGCTTGAGCTTGTTGCTCAGAAATATAGTACTGACCATCACGAATACCAAGATCGCTTGCTAGCCAATCTGGGCGGGCAACATTGTCTTCACCTGCTTTATCAAGCATGGCTTTAACATTACCTAATTCCCAAGGACGCGCTGTTAGTGCAACTTTTGCTTCAGCAGGTGTTGGTGACTTACGAATAAGTTCGATAATTGGGTCAATGTTTGCCAGTGCAATCGCTAAACCTTCTAGCGTGTGCGCACGGTCGCGGGCTTTGCGTAAATCAAATACCGTACGACGGGTAACAACTTCACGACGGTGAATAATAAATTCTTCAAGCATTTCTTTTAAGTTGAAACACTTAGGTTGGTTGTTAATTAACGCAACCATATTCATACCAAACACAGTTTGTAACTGAGTTTGTGAATAAAGGTTGTTCAAAATAACTTCACCTACGTCACCACGTTTGATCTCGATAACGATACGCATACCGTCTTTATCTGATTCATCACGTAATGCGCTGATCCCTTCAATTTTTTTATCTTTAACTAGCTCAGCAATTTTTTCAATCAAACGGGCTTTGTTAACTTGGTAAGGGATTTCATGAACAATAATCGTTTCGCGGCCAGTTTTCTCATCGGTTTCGATGTCAGCACGCGCACGCATGTACACTTTACCACGACCGGTTTGATAGGCTTGTTCAATGCCTTTTTTACCATTAATAATGGCCGCAGTTGGGAAATCAGGCCCTGGGATGTAATCCATTAACTCAGTAATAGTTAATTCAGGGTTTTGAATAAGCGCTAAACAGCCATTCACTACTTCTGTTAAGTTGTGTGGCGGGATATTTGTCGCCATACCAACAGCAATACCTGACGAACCATTAACTAACAGATTAGGTATTTTAGTCGGTAACACATCAGGAATTTGTTCTGTGCCGTCGTAGTTAGGCACAAAATCAACCGTTTCTTTTTCAAGATCGGCTAATAATTCGTGCGACATTTTTGCCATACGTACTTCTGTATAACGCATTGCCGCTGCTGAATCACCATCAACCGAACCAAAGTTACCCTGACCATCAACTAGCATATAACGTAGTGAGAATGGCTGAGCCATACGTACGATGGTGTCATAAACTGCACTGTCGCCGTGTGGGTGGTATTTACCAATTACATCACCGACCACACGGGCCGATTTTTTGTAAGGCTTGTTCCAGTCATTACTAAGCTCGTTCATTGCAAACAAGACGCGGCGGTGAACAGGTTTTAAACCGTCACGTACGTCTGGTAATGCACGTCCTACAATTACACTCATGGCGTAATCTAAGTAGGAGTTTTTTAACTCGTCTTCAATATTGACTGGCAGAATTTCATTGGCGAGATCAGTCATTTGATATCACATTCCTTCAGTATCAGCTCTTAACAACCCAGTATTAGGTATTAAGAGTGTTTGTTATTATTTCTAAGCAACCATGCTATCACAATTAATTTTAATTTACAGGCGCAAAACTTTGCGATTTATCAATTTAGCCCTATATAATGGCCTCAGATTGACGAGGAAGTATTTTATGACCGAACATCAAAATGTAGATAACGCAGAAATAGCAAAGTTTGAAGCCATCGCAGAGCGTTGGTGGGATTTAGAAGGCGAATTTAAGCCGCTTCACGAAATTAATCCATTACGATTAGATTTCATCGCAGACAAAACTAAAGGATTATTTGACAAAGAAACCCTCGATGTAGGATGTGGCGGCGGTATTTTAAGTCACAGCATGGCGCGAATGGGTGCAAAGGTAACAGGTATCGATATGGGGCAAGAGCCTTTAACTGTCGCTAAGTTACACAGTTTAGAAACAAGTGTACCCGTTGAATATATAAAAGTACCTGCTGAACAATTTGCTGATGAGCACCCTGAGCGCTTTGATGTGATTACTTGCATGGAAATGTTAGAGCACGTTCCCGACCCTGCTTCTATTATTCATGCGGTCGCTAAATTAGCAAAACCTGGGGCGGATGTATTCTTCTCTACCCTTAATAAAACCCCTAAAGCTTATTTATACGCTATTGTCGGTGCAGAAAAACTGTTAAAAATGGTGCCTGAAGGTACCCATGACCATAAAAAGTTTATTAAACCTGCGCAATTAATCGCATGGGCAGAACAAGCAGGCTTGAAGGTACGTGCCAGTGCAGGATTAAGTTACAACCCACTTTCAAAGCAATATACGGTTAATGATGACGTCAGCGTAAATTATATGCTGCACTTTGAGAAGTTAGCGTAATGGCAAGCTTGCAAACACCTACTAGCCCAATTGAATATCAAGCATTGCTGTTTGACTTAGATGGCACTTTACTCGATACCGCTGATGATTTAGGCGCCGCGCTAAATAGTGTGCTGCATAATCATCAACAGCCCTTAGTGGGCAGTAATATATATCGACCCGCAGCTTCAAATGGCGCAGCTGCATTACTTGCTGCTGGTTTTAAAGAAGCTTGGGCGCAACAACCGCAAGAGCAACTTTTAGCAGAGCTAGTTGCACACTACGCTGCCAATATTGCCACCCATACCCAATGCTTTGTAGGTATAGAACAGTTACTCATTGCCCTTGATAATAAAGGGATCCCGTGGGGCATTATGACAAATAAGCCTGGCTTTTTAACCGATCCTTTAGTCGAGGCGATTCCTGTATTAAAAAATGCTCAAATTGTGATAAGTGGTGATACCTTAGCTGAATCTAAGCCCTCACCCCTTCCTTTATTACATTGTGCTGAGCAAATGAGTGTTGATCCTTCGCGCTGCCTATATATAGGTGATGCACAGCGAGATATACAAGCAGGTAAAGCTGCGAATATGCACACCGCTACCGCACTGTGGGGATATGTACCGAGTGTGGACGAGGCATTAGCTTGGAATGCAGATTTTAATTGGCATAGCCCTATTGATGCTTTCAACCACATATAGTGCCATACTAATTTATAAACACTACATATTGTGATTGTGTTAGTTTTTACGCAAAGCTTGATGATAAAAAAAGCAGACAAAATTTATTTTTAAAAAGCGTAAATTTAATCTTTCCTTAGTTGATTTTTACAAATTTCAACTTAACCGAATGATCAAAGGTTAATGCCTACTAACACAATTACGTTATCCCAACGTTATCCACAATGAGAGCGGTTTCTGTCCCTTGCAAAAGATCACAGACCACACTATCTTGTGATCTCTAATTTGAACAACACCAGATATTGTGGCTAAATGTTATTCGATTAAATTTACCTATGCGGTGGAAATAACAATAAAAGAATAGGCACTGGGCGTTTTAAGTGCACTCATTGGTCAAAAATATTTAATTCCCAAGGAATACAGGCAAAACTATGAACCAACAGTTATCTGTAAGCAAACGTGACGGCCGTAAAGAGCCGCTTGATCTAGACAAGATCCATCGCGTTATTGAATGGGCCGCCGAAGGTTTAAACAACGTTTCGGTTTCACAAGTTGAACTTAAATCGCATATTCAATTTTATGACGGTATTCGTACTAAAGATATTCATGAGACGATTATCAAAGCCGCTGCGGATCAGATCTCAAAAGAATCACCTGATTATCAGTATCTTGCTGCTCGTTTAGCTGTATTCCATTTACGTAAAAAAGCGTATGGCCAATTTGAGCCACCGCGCCTTTTTGACCACGTTACTGACATGGTTGAACAAAAACGCTACGACGCACATTTGCTTGTTGATTACACAGAGCAAGAACTTGATGAATTAGATGCTTACTTAGATCATTCACGCGATCTTAACTTTAGCTACGCAGCAGTAAAACAGCTTGAAGGTAAATACCTAGTTCAAAACCGTGTAACCGGTGAAATTTACGAAAGTGCACAGTTTTTATATATATTAGTTGCGGCAAGCTTATTCTCAGATTACCCACGTGAAACGCGTATTGATTACATCAAACGTTTTTACGATGCGGTCTCATTATTTAAAATTTCTTTACCTACACCAATTATGTCGGGTGTACGTACACCAACGCGCCAATTTAGCTCATGTGTACTGATTGAGTGTGGCGACAGCTTAGATTCAATTAACGCGACATCATCAGCGATTGTTAAATACGTTTCTCAACGTGCCGGTATTGGTATTAATGCCGGACGTATTCGTGCATTAGGTAGCCCTATTCGTAACGGCGAAGCGTACCACACAGGTTGTATTCCTTTTTATAAGCATTTTCAAACAGCCGTTAAAAGTTGTTCGCAAGGCGGTGTACGTGGCGGAGCCGCTACTTTATTCTACCCGCTTTGGCATTTAGAAGTAGAAAACCTACTGGTACTTAAAAATAACCGTGGTGTTGATGATAACCGCGTACGTCACCTAGACTACGGCGTACAGTTTAATAAATTAATGTATTCGCGTTTAATTAAAGACGATTACATTACCTTATTTAGCCCTTCAGACGTGCCGGGCCTTTACGACGCATTCTTTGAAGATCAAGACGAATTTGATGCACTTTACGTAAAGTATGAACAAGACGAGTCAATTCGTAAAAAACGTATTAAAGCCATTGAACTGTTTTCTATGTTTGCTCAAGAACGTGCCAGCACCGGTCGTATTTACTTACAAAATGTTGACCACTGTAATACACATAGCCCATTTATTTCGAAAGTGGCGCCTATTCGTCAATCTAACTTATGTTTAGAAATTGCATTACCGACTAAGCCACTGAACAATGTAAATGATGAAGAAGGTGAAATTGCCTTATGTACCTTGTCTGCATTTAACTTAGGCGCGATTGAGTCACTGGATGAATTAGAAGAGTTAGCTGAGCTTGCAGTACGTGCACTAGATAACTTACTTGATTTCCAAGACTACCCAGTACCGGCGGCAAAAAATGCCACTATGGGACGTCGTACCCTAGGGATAGGTGTGATTAACTACGCCTACTACTTAGCTAAAAACGGTAAGCGTTACTCAGATGGCAGCGCAAATGCACTCACGCATAAAACATTTGAAGCGATTCAGTACTACTTAATGAAAGCATCTAATGAGCTGGCAAAAGAGCGTGGAGCATGTCCTAAATTTAACGAAACTACGTACTCACAAGGTATTATGCCAACAGATACGTATAAGCGTGATTTAGATAAAATTTGTGATGAACCACTGCACCTTGATTGGGATACGTTACGTGCCAACATTAAAGAGCACGGTATGCGTAACTCAACGCTGAGCGCATTAATGCCATCAGAAACATCATCGCAAATCTCAAATGCAACCAATGGTATTGAGCCACCACGTGGCCATATTAGTGTTAAAGCAAGTAAAGATGGTATTTTAAAGCAAGTTGTTCCTGAGTACGAACGCCTTAAAGATAACTATGAGTTACTGTGGGATATTCCATCAAACGATGGTTACTTACAATTAGTAGGCATAATGCAGAAATTTATCGACCAAACAATTTCAGCAAATACTAATTATGATCCAAACAGATACGAAGGCGGTAGAGTACCTATGAAAGTCTTACTAAAAGACTTACTCGGTGCCTACAAGTTAGGTGTTAAAACACTGTATTACCATAATACCCGCGATGGCGCATCAGATGCTCAAGAAGACACTCCAGAAGTGGAAGATGATGATTGTGCAGGCGGCGCGTGTAAAATTTAATAGTTAAACTTAAAGCGGGCGCCCTGCCCGCTTTGTCCTGATAGTTTTAGTGATAGTTTTTTGAGTGATAAACATGTCTTATACTACTTTTAGCAGAAACCATAATAACCAAATGCAAGAGCCAATGTTTTTTGGTCAAACCGTTAACGTGTCACGTTACGATCAACAAAAATACCCTATTTTTGAAAAACTAATAGAAAAACAATTGTCTTTCTTTTGGCGACCTGAAGAAGTTGATGTAAGTAAAGACCGTTTAGACTTTCAAGCGCTTCCCGATCACGAGAAGCACATATTTTTAAGCAACTTAAAATATCAAACGCTGCTTGATAGTGTTCAAGGTCGTTCGCCTAACGTAGCGCTATTACCGATTGTGTCTATTCCTGAGCTAGAAACATGGATTGAGACATGGGCGTTTAGTGAAACTATTCATAGTCGTTCGTACACCCATATTATTCGTAACGTAACCCAAGCACCTGAACTCATTTTTGATGACATTGTTAGCAATGACAAAATAAGTGAGCGTGCCGATGCGGTAACTACTTATTATGATGACCTAATCAATTCTGTATCGCTTTACAACCTATACGGTGAAGGCAAACACGAAATTAATGGCCAAACCGTGGTAGTTAATTTATTTGAGCTGAAAAAGAAATTGTACCTGGCAATGATGTCAGTGAACATTTTAGAAGCCATTCGCTTTTATGTGAGCTTTGCTTGCTCATTTGCGTTTGCCGAGCGTGAATTGATGGAAGGTAATGCTAAAATTATAAAGCTTATTGCCCGTGATGAAGCACTCCACCTTTCAGGTACTCAGCATATTTTAAATATCATGCAAGATGGTAAAGATGACCCTGAAATGGCGATTGTTGCCGCACAGTGCCGTGAAGAAGCAATTAAAATGTTTGTTGAAGCCGCAGAGCAAGAAAAAGAATGGGCCGAGTACCTATTTAAAGATGGCTCGATGATTGGTTTGAATAAACACATTCTATGTCAATATGTTGAGTACATTACCAATGCGCGTATGACCGCGATTGGTCTGCCTGCACAGTTTGAAAATAACAGTAACCCTATTCCATGGATCAACTCATGGTTAGTGTCAGATAACGTGCAAGTTGCTCCTCAAGAGGCCGAAATAAGCTCATACTTAGTTGGTCAGATTGACTCACAAGTAGATGCCGATGAATTTGGTGACTTTGATTTATAATGACTGATAGAACCACTGCAAGTATCACACTTGCAGATAACAGCCAGCGCATTGATTTTGCCGCTGGCTGCCCTTCTCTTTTACATTGCCTTGAATCAAATAAGATTGATGCCGCTTACCAATGCCGTGAGGGATATTGCGGTGCGTGTCGAGCAACACTTGTCTCTGGTGAAGTTAATTATAATGAAGAGCCGTTAGCGTTTGTTCGCGATGGTGAAATACTCTTGTGTTGCTGCAAACCAAATGGTGATATCAGTATTAATTTAAAGTAAGTAACTCACATTAAGCGTATTTAACAGCACGAGAATAATATATAACAGCTAGGTTTGCACCAAACCTGTATGCCGTGTTTTTAAACTCAAACACGCCTACTAGTACAGTGTTATTTACTCTGAATATTCTGCAGGCACAAATCGGTAATGACCCGTAATTGTATACGCAAAAAGCATATCGCTCATTTCTGGTCCACGACCAATATTATGCACAATAAGCGGGTTGCCGCTGCCCTGCGCTATTTCATTAACGACCATACCAATATGCGGTAAATTACCTGGCAGCATCCAACTAACTATGTCACCGGCTTTATAATCCTCTGCATTAAGCGATTTAGTTAACACTTTTGCATGGCGCTCGAAGTAGACCTGTAAGTTAGGTACACGTCGATGGTCAATGTTTTTATCTGGCTTGGTTAATCCCCAAATACGTTTGGAAGGATATGCGCGAAAATTGTTCTGCATGTCTTCGTGTACTAACTTTTGCAAATCAACACCAAGCTGTCGGTACGACCTAATTAAAACATCAGTACACACACCAATATTAGCGGGCACATCACCACCAGGGTATTCAAGCTTATGATAGGCGCCATCGTAAGTTACTGGTTGTGTTGTTCTATAGATTAATGCATTAACGATATCATCATCAAAAGAGCTCGCCTGCACATGAAAAGCAAATAGGGCTAGTGGATAGAGAAAAAAACGTGACATATAAATTCCTTTTATAATTTTAACTAAAGCTGTTGCGTAATGTAGTCAGGGATATTAAATTTATTTCCATTACTGGTATAATGCTCATCAAGTTCATAGGCCATTATTTCAAGTGGAGCATCATTGTAACCAAACATTTGGATTTCATTGATGTAGCGCATTATAAAAGCGTGCGCACCGAGTTCACGCCATTGAACTACATGAACAAGCTCATGAAAGTGCACTCTTAAATTATGCACAGCGCTGGGTAATATATAATATGTATTTTTATAGGTTATTCCAGCTACATCCATATCAATAAAATTGCTTAAACCAAGTTCACGCAAACCTGTAAAGTCAGGTTTAGGAATTTTATCAACAACTACATAAAATGCAGTTTTCAAAAATTCATTTGGGTAAAAGCCCTCAAACTCGTTAGCAAATTTTTCACAGCATATTCTTTTATGTGCATACACGCTATTCGTTTTATCAATCCATTGTTCTATTTGCGCTAGCATTTTTTCTCCAAAAAATTACTCGGTAAGTTATTTATAAGTATTTTATGAAGTTGAACTTTATCTTCTTCATAAAAAAGCGCCAAGTGTATAACTACTGCCGCTGATTATTAATAATGACTATAAAGTTTCCTAACCTTCTTCTTCAACGAGTGACTCTAATAGCTCATGGATCTCTGACTTTAATTCTTTGTCTTCAATTTTATTCGCACTGACTTTTGCATCTTGTAGGTTTTTAATCGCCGCTTCTTTATCACCCAGCTCAAGCTGCAAAGTAGCCATAGAAAATGCAACCGACGACATATGATCTTTGTTATTAATTTCTATCGACTTCTGCAACGCTTTTTCGTAAGTCTCAATAGCGTCTTCTAGCTCTTCGGTAAAATCTGCTAGAGTTTCCCACTGTACAGGGTGATCTTTAGCGGTATTTTCGTTTTCAATACAAATTGCTTTGAGCTCTGCATATAAAGATTCAAACTGTTTAGTATCATTTTTATTGGCAGCTGCCATCAACTTTTCTGCTAAATCGTGAACCGCTTTGTATACTTTAGTATTCATAATTACTCGCTACCTTAATTAATGCGCCTATTTAATTTTTTACAGCGCTGTGTCAGAAACCTATTATCTAATAATACATTATTATTAAGCGCCGCGTTGTTACAAAAGTAGTATAAGCAACAAAAAGCACTGTTTAGTTTATTGACACGGATATTAGAGTGCTACACTTAATGCTTACTATTAACAGCAACAGTAAAAATCTACCCTATGCAAAATTGCAATCAATGCGGTAAGTGCTGTACCAAATATGGTGCGGCAGATTTAGATACTAATCAGGATGAAATTGAAATGTGGGCGTTATTCAACCCTGAAATATTTCAATACGTTAAAAACGATCAATTATGGTTTGACCCAACGACGGGTGAGCAATTAACGCAATGCCCATTTTTAGAGCTTGCCAATAAAGCATCCCCTGAAGAAAAAGATAAATATACTTGCAGTATTTATCATGACCGACCCCAAGATTGCAGGCATTATCCGAGTTTAATTTCAGAAATGATAAACGATGACTGTGAAATGCTCGAACCAGTCGATAAGCAAAATCATTTTAAAGCACAAAAAAAGTTAGACATACTGATGATAGACAGTCGCTCTTAAATTTAACTGTAATAATACCGTGCTAGATTAAATTTATCGCTCTATTGTGTTATTCAACGCAAATTTTAAAAGTTATAGTATAACATTGTTGATAGCATAATTTTGTAGTGTTATATTATATCACAACATAACAACCACGAATTGAAGTAACTATGACTAAGCTAACACTCATATCCTCAGCACTACTGTCTGTTTTGTGTTCTCACTCTGCACTTGCTGCGACGATTAACGGCACGGTAACAGACACAAAAAAGCAACCCATTGCCAATGCCACAATTCATGTTCATGGTAAGTCAAAAAGCGTGCAAAGTAATGCACAAGGCCAGTTTAGTATTGACATAGATTCTAAGAGTCAATTACATATCAGTAAAGATAACTACCTAGATTCTCGTATATCGCTTGAAAATACAGACAACACTATTGATGTTACTTTAAAGCCAACTTCGGTTGAAACTGTTGTTGTATATGCCTCTGCCCTGCATAAAAATAGCTTAGAAATGATTTCACCAGTAAGTGTGCTATCAGGCGATGAGCTAAAAAATAAAGCTAAGCCGACGCTAGGTGAGACACTTAAAGGCATACCAGGCGTTAATGCTAGTTATTTTGGCCCTGTTTCATCAAGTCCGATTATCCGCGGCTTAGGTGGTCCTCGAGTTAAAATTACACAAAATGGTTTGGATAGCAGCGATGCGTCTCGCATTGGACCTGATCACGCTACATCAAGTGACAGCCTAGCGGCAGAGCAAATTGAAGTGTTACGTGGCCCAAGCACTCTACTTTATGGCTCTGGTGCTATTGGTGGTGTAGTCAATGTGGTTGATAACCGTATTCCAACCAATAACATTGACTCTCTATCTGGAGCTGCCCAATACACACACGATACAGTTTCAAATGCGAATACCTACGCAGCAAAACTAGAAACGGGTAGCAATAACTTTAATTTCCATTTTGATGGTACTAAACGCAGCGGTGATGATTACCAAACACCTCGTTTTAACTTACCAGATGAACATGAAGAAGGTGAAAAACATGTTGAAGGCGATGAAGAAACAGCCACTTCAGTTGAAAATACCTTTATAGACAGCGAAACAGTAAATTTTGGTACGAGTTATGTGGGTGATCATTTAACCATTGGATTTTCATACGGTAGTATCGAAACAGATTATGGTATTCCTGGCCACTCACATGATCATCATGAACACGACCATGCGCACGAAGAAGCAGGCGAGCATGAAGGTGAAGAGCACGAAGGTGAGGAACATGCAGAAACACCTGTTTATGCTCATTTAGAACAAGACCGTTGGCAGGGGCTGGTAAGTTATGCATTTCATGATAACTGGATTGAGTCAATCAACCTACGTCTTGGTTACACAGACTATACCCATAGTGAAATTGAAGACGGCGCTATTGGCACCACTTTTAGTAATGAAACCACTGAAGCACGTTTAAACGTAGAGCATCAATTAGGCCAATGGCATGGCATGATTGGCTATCACTATAGTGAGTCTGATTATGACGCGATTGGTGAAGAAGCCTTTACACCTGCAAGTATCACGACGACTCATGCGCTATATTTACTTGAAGAACGCAAGTTTGGTGACGTCACCGTAGAACTTGGCGCCCGTTTAGAAGATTATGAGATAACAAGTGATGTAGATACGCATCAGCACAGCCATGATGACGAACCTGTATCAGCAGATGGAACTGTTAACTACACCAAAAACTTTACTAATCTAAGTGCCTCAGCAGGTGCGATTTGGGAGTATATGCCAAGTCACAACCTAGCCGTTAGTTTGTCACATTCAGAGCGTGCACCGCTTTCAGCGGAGCTACTCTCTAATGGTGTGCATATTGCTACCGGGACTTATGAACTTGGCTTGGGTTACCATATTGAAGGTAACGAAGCGCATTTTGAGCCTGAAGAAATTAAACAAGAAACATCAACTAATCTAGATATTAGTTTACGTCGCTTTAGTGGAGACTTTGGTTACACTGTCAACTTTTTCTATAACGACATTAAAAACTTTTATTATCAGCAAAACACAGGATTAGTGTTTGATGAAATGGATGGTTTTGAACCTGCTGCCATTGGTCATAGTGACGCAATTGATGTTTATCAGTTCACAAGTAAAGATGCTGAGCTGTATGGTTTTGAATTTGATGTACATTATCAAATAAACCCCAGCGCCATGGTAAAAGTATTTGGTGATTCTACTCGCGCCAAACTAAAAGATAATGAAGGAAATTTACCACGCATTCCTGCTAATAAATTGGGTTCAGAACTGCAATACACCCTAGGTAGCGCACAATTTACCTTAACAGGAACACATTATTTTGAGCAAAATGATATTAGTGCATACGAAACAGCAACAGATGGCTATACATTGATTGATTTACAAGCCAACTATCAGCTTGATTTAGGTGCCGTTGACACACAGCTTTACCTAAGTGTTGATAACATTACTGATGAACTTGGTTTTGTCCATAGCTCGTTTATTAAAGACATCGCGCCACTTCCTGGTCGTAACTTCCAATTTGGAGTAAGAGGCTACTTTTAAACAAAGATCAGTTTAATGAGACAATAAAAAACCGCATTCATATTAATGAATGCGGTTTTTTCATAACTAAAATGTTATGTACGTTCTAATTAAAGAATTGCGTGTAACTCAACGTCGAATACAAGTGTTGAGTAAGGTGCGATTGCTGCACCGGCACCACGTTCACCATAAGCAAGCTCATGAGGAACGTATAAACGCCACTTAGTACCTACTGGCATCATTTGTAATGCTTCAGTCCAACCTTTGATCACGCCGCCCACTGGGAATTCAGCAGGTTGACCGCGCTCGTATGAGCTGTCAAAAACAGTACCGTTTACTAAAGTACCGTGGTAATCAACACGTACTGTAGACTCAGCAGTTGGCTTCTCGCCTTCACCTGTTGCAAGTACTTCGTACTGAAGACCTGACTCAGTTACTGTAATTTCAGGACGTTTTGCGTTTTCTTCTAAAAATGCAATGCCTTCAGCAGCGAGTACTTTAGCTTCTTCTTCACGACGAGCTTGGATCTCTTCGTTAATTTTTTCAAATGCAGCTTGGATCTCAGGGATCTCAACTTGAAAAGCACTGCCTGCATACGCATCTTTCATGCCTTCAAATACTGAATTTAAGTTTAAACCTTCAAAAGGATTAGCCTTAAGTTGCTCACCCATTTGTAAGCCAATACCGTAACTTGCTTTTTCAGCATCTGTAGTAAAATTATCTGACATAATGTGTTATTCACGTTTTGTTAGTTAAAAGACCCGTATATGCTATCACAAAATAAAAGGTCTTTGGGGCTAGTTTTTATTGAGTTTTTCTTTAATTAAACCAATAGCAAAGGTACACACAGGCAAACTGAGTAAAATTCCAACAAGTAAGCTCATCGACAATAATCCAGCCACACCGACCAGTAAAAGAGGCACAGCTACTAAACCGATAGTGCCAATATAAAACGCGCCCCATACAGGCCAATAATTATCGTATTTTGTAATTAAATGCCCCGATAAAATATTAAACCCGATGCCATATAATAAGGTCATTATTAGTGCGTCGTCTGGATATGCATCAATAGCCATTTTTTGTAATAACGATATGGCGCTTTGGTAACAATAACCAAACACAGTCCATAGAAGAATGTGCTTAAGTAAACGTTTAGAAAAGGATAATTCCGGGGACTGTGACATTATAAAGCTCCAGATAGCAAAAAACCGCCAATAAGGCGGTTTTTTAAATAATGGTGGAGAGATAGGGATTTGAACCCTAGAGGGGCTATAAACCCCTGCCGGTTTTCAAGACCGGTGCATTCGACCACTCTGCCATCTCTCCGTACGGCGCGCATAATAAGATCATACGCTTAGCTTGTAAAGCCCTATTTTAATAAAACCGGCTAAATAGTTAAATATAAACCGCTTTAGTTATCAATTAGCCATTATTAGTAATATTGCTTAGGCCTACGAGCAATCCAAGAGCACACTAAACAGACCAATAAGCTGGCTGTTAAAAATGCAATACTTTGAAATATTAAATCGAAGCGATTAAGGTCATCGCTCGGGATCACAACCAATACAAATGAAGGCAGTACAGTGAACAGTAAAACATAACAACATATTTTAAAGGCTCTGCCAAAATCAAACCGTTTCGATTGTTGCATCCACCAAGTTAGCAATACCAGCACCCCTATTGCTGAAGCAGCAATAAAATGCTCGGCTTGAGTGCTCATTGCAACATAAAATGTCGCAAGCGCGCCAACTACACCCCAGATTGACCAAGCAAACCAGTTTTCTTTTTCACGTAAAAATAAATTTCCCATCATTTTCGTCTTCTTTATCGTTATTATTGGTAAGACTTTCCATACATTACCAAAAAACAACCGATTAAAAAACAAACTGAAGAAGATTTATTACGTTTAGTGCTTCCGTGCGCTTCTCGCAGCTACAATATTAACCGCAGTAGTGTAACACGATTAACTTAATGAATTATGACTATATTGAATATAAAAAGTTCATACTATTTCTACAAAAAACTAAAATAATTTTCTGGTTTGTGCCTTGGTGACTTTTTGCATTCAATTGCCGGCGTCCCTAAATATAAATAACCGACAATTTCATCATCATCATTTAAGTTAAGCGCCTGTTTAACACTGGGGCTTTGTGCAAAGTAACCCGTACGCCAAATACCGCCTAACCCCTGAGCGAATGCGGCTTGTTGCATTGCCAATACGCCACAACCTGCGCTTTGTACTTGTTCAATTCTAGGAACTTTTGGGTGTGGTTGATATTTTGCAATCGCAATAATAATCATGGGTGCTCTAAGCGGTAACTCCTTAGCGCGATTAATTACTTTTTCAGCCTGCTGCTCTGCTATAGCGCTTTGATAATAAATTTCACCTAACTTATGACGCGCACCACCTTGAACAATAATATATTGCCACGGTGCAATACAGCCATGATCGGGCACTCTCAACCCAGCCTGCTGAATAATGTTTAACTGCTCTTCATTAGGCCCTGGCGCTGTCAATTTTGCATCAGATTGGCGAGTGAGTAAAAGCTCAATAGCATCCATAGTGTGCTCTCAAAATTCAAAACGTAAGAGTAACATTTATAAGTAAAAAATAAACACTGCAGGGTTAAAACTACTAAGCAGATAAAATTAATGAAGCGAGTGTTTATATCCTAGTAACTATTGATGTAGGCACCGCGTTTAAACCAATAATCTAGGCTTACAAAACGCCCACCTCCCGTAAAGAATAAGCTAAGTAACATGGCAAAATAAATAGCAGAAAATTCGATGCCGTTATTTAGTATTGATGGTTTACCTTTTTCGTATAGGTAATCTTCAAAGCCATATTCTTCAACTAAGCTGCGAATTTTACCTATGCGGACTTGTACTTCTTTTGAATTTTCAAGGCTTTCTTTGGCACCAGGAACTGATAGCCAATCAAGTACTTGGGCGGCACTTGTTTGTGGATTTGTTGGCGCTATAGCAAACCAGCCGTTATGCCAGTGTACTGTTGTTGCTGCTACCACCATTGTAAACATAAGTGGAATACTCACTAAGCGCGTAAATAAACCAATAAGTAAAAACCAACCTCCTAAAAACTCACTCCAACCGGCTAAAAAAGCCAGCAAATCAGGAAACGGTAATCCTAATCCCCAGTCACTATTGCCAAACCACTGAACGATATCATCAGAGGCTAAAAACTGGTTAAAAAAACCATTAGTATCGCCACTTATTGCGAGTTTGTTATAGCCTGCAATAATCATTACAGGCGCTAAAATCAAGCGAAAAAGCAAAGCAGGCAAACCATCCAATAAAGATAATTTACCTATAATATTGTCGTAAAGTGTAATTAATTTAATCATGCGCACTCTTGTATGTTCATTGTTTATTAAGTTATAGACTATAAACAAACATGACCGCGCACAGAGCTAAATTATTTCGCCCTTAAAGATTAAATTTGCCTTGCTACTTGTAACGCTTCAAATATTGCGCGTTTAGCATCAATAGCAGCAGCCAATTTAGCGCCACCTATAACATGCACGTTGGCGCTCTCAGCTTGTGCTTTAAATAACTCGTCGTTAGACACTTGACCAATACAAGCAATAACCGTATCAACTGGCAGTACTTGAGTTTCACCAGCAACACTAATAGTTAGGCCGTTTTTATCAAAACTATGATATTGGCAGTCTGCAATTTGTTTAACACCATGCTGTTTGGCAACTTGACGGTGGATCCAACCCGTAGTTTTACCTAAGTCACCACCAAAGCGCCCTGCACTGCGTTTTAGCATATAGAGCTGACGAGCATCTTTGTGCGGTTGAGGTTCGCACTCTATACCCCATTGGGTTTTAAAGTCGCTAATGCTTTGTGACTTATGTTCACTTAAAAATGCCACCATATCAAAACCAATACCGCCGGCACCGAGTATAGCGATAGAACTGCCCAACTCTACTTCACCGCGTATAACTTCATCGTAAGCAAATACACGCTTATCATCGCTGCATTTAATCGTAGCCTCACGCGGCCTTACACCGGTTGCAAATACCACATCATCAAACTCAGTTAGCATACTGTCACTAAATGCTTTACCTAATTCAATGGTTACATTAAGACGCTTAAGTTCATTAGTAAAGTAAGCTAATGTATGATTAAAGTCTTCTTTACCAGGTATTTGCATCGCTAAATTGAATTGCCCACCCATGTGTTGCTTTTGGTCAATCAGGGTTACATTGTGCCCTTTTTGCGCTAAGTAACAGCTAGACGATAAACCTGCAGGTCCAGCGCCAACAACTAATACATTTTTAGCTTTCTCTGCTTTTTCTAACGGGTAATCAAGCTCAAAACCTGCTTGTGGATTTACTAAACAGGTAGCGCGCTTACCTTTAAATACATGATCTAAACAACCCTGATTACAACCAATACAAATATTAATATGCTCAGATTGCTTAGCCGCGTATTTATTAAAAAATTCAGGATCGGCTAATAATGGACGCGCCATAGAAATTAAATCAGCTTCGCCAGCATTTAAAATATCATTAGCAATCTCTGGGGTATTAATGCGGTTTACCGCAATAACAGGCACACTGATAACGTCTTTTAAACGCTTTGACGCTTCTTTAAATGCACCTGGTGGCACCATACTCGCAATTGTAGGTACGCGCGCTTCATGCCAACCAATTCCGGTATTAAAAATATCAACACCCGCTTTTTCAAGTGCAACAGCTTGTTGAGTTACTTCATCAGGGGTGGAACCATTAGGGATTAGATCTATAACCGAGAGTCTAAAAATAATTAAAAATTTATCCGATACTTTTGCTCTTACCGCTTTTACAATTTCAACGGCTAAACGCATCCTGTTTTCAAGGCTGCCGCCAAATTCGTCGTTTCGTTTATTAGTATGCGGTGCCATAAACTCATTAATCAAATAACCTTCTGAGCCCATTACTTCCACGCCATCGTAACCAGCCTTTTCAGCCAAATAAGCCGAGTGAGCAAAATCTTTAATCGTTTTGTTAATTGAACTTAAAGACATTTCCTTTGGTTTATATGGATTAATCGGAGCTTTTATAGCACTTGGTGCCTGATTAAAAGGGTGATACGCATAACGCCCAGCATGTAATAATTGCAAACATATTTTACCACCATGTTGATGAACAGCTTGCGTATATGCACGATGCTTAAATACATCGTAATAACTATTAAATGATGAAGAAATAGGCGTTAACTTACCGCGTAAGTTAGGGCTGTAGCCTCCGGTAATAAGCATCGCAGTGCCACCTTTGGCACGTGCTTCATAAAAGGCACGAAGGCGTTTGCGATTGTGCCAACCTTCTTCAAGGCCGGTATGCATTGATCCCATTACTAAACGGTTGCGTAGTTGTGTGTGTTTTAGTTCTAGTTTTTGTTCTAACATCCTGTGCCCCAATAACTGGTCTAACCTGTGTGTTTGTCCAATTCTGCTTTAATGACGCAAAATAAGCAATATACGAGCAGCTTAAACTTAAACTTTTTAATTTAAAACGCTCGTTTTATGTATTACTGTTAATTGTAAAATACGGCTAAAAGTGACATAAACATTCGTATAATCATATGTGTAATTGAATTTATAAATGTTTCGTTACGATTTAGCAGTTAAATTAATTTATATTCTAAGCTACTATGGCAATAACGTTTTAGCTGTACGAATTTAAGGAGCTATTTTGATAGCGAAGGTATTTAAAGGTATATGGACAGGGATTAACTTCTCGCGTCGTTTAGTACTAAATTTATTATTTTTATTTTTGGTTATCATTTTCATTGTCTCAGTATCAAGTGACGGCGATAAAATCATTGTCGAAGAGGGTTCTGTCCTCAGGCTCAACCTAAACGGTCCTATTGTGGAAGAAAAAACCTACGTAGACCCTGTAGAAGCGGCCATTAATGATGCAACAGCAAGTGCTGATACCCCTACTGAAATACTACTTGATGATGTCATTGAAGTGATCAATGAGGCGTCAGAAGACTCTCGTATCAGCGCAATTTTGCTTGATTTACAAGAAATGCCAAAAGCGCACTTAAATAAGCTTAAGCAAATTACAAAAGCACTTGATGCATTTAAAGCAACTGGAAAAAAAGTAATTGCTTCAGGTTATTACTATACACAAGCGCAATATTACATTGCCGCGCATGCAGACGAAATTGCGATGCACCCTTATGGTAGTGTGCTTATTGAAGGCTACGGTATGTACCCGCTTTACTTCAAAGATGCATTAGAAAAATTAGAAGTCACTCAGCATATATTTCGTGTAGGTACTTTCAAATCTGCCGTTGAACCGTTTATCAGAAACGATATGTCAGAAGCAGCTAAAGAAGCAAACCGCGTATGGTTAGGTGCTTTATGGAACGAATATAAGCAAGATGTAAGTGCGGTGCGTCCATTTGACGAATCAAATTTTGATGAAACAATGGATACTTATTTAGCCAAAATGCAGGCTGCCAATGGTGATGCGGGTAAATACGCGCTGGATAATAAATGGGTTGATTCTCTCAAAACTAATCAACAAATTCGTCAGCAATTAATTGATCTAGTTGGCGCTGAGGAAGATGGTAAAACATTTAAACAAGTGTCTTTTGGTGAATACTTAAGCTTAGTTAAGCCGCCAATTGAGTTTGATAACCCAATGACAGAAAAAGTCGCTGTTGTTGTAGCTAAAGGTACCATCGTAGACGGTGAGCGTCGTGCCGGTGAGATTGGCGGTGATTCAACAGCTGCACTATTACGCAAGGCACGCCTTGACGATAAAGTAAAAGCAGTCGTGTTACGTATTGATTCTGGCGGTGGCAGCATGTTTGCCTCTGAAGTTATTCGTGCTGAAGTATTGGCGCTTAAGGCCGCAGGTAAACCAGTCATTGCTTCAATGAGCTCAGTAGCTGCATCAGGTGGTTATTGGATTGCATCAGCGGCAAATGAAATTTGGGCAGCACCTAGTACGATTACCGGCTCAATCGGTGTATTTGGTACCTTTATGACCTTTGAAGATACCTTAGCTAAAATCGGTGTTTACTCTGATGGTGTAGCGACTACAGAAATGGCCGGTTTTTCAATAACTCGTCCACTAAATGAAAAAATGGCACAAGTGATTCAAATGAGTGTTGAAGAAGCTTATGAACGTTTTTTAAATGTCGTTGCCGATGCACGTAATATGACCCCTGAGCAAGTTGATAAAATTGCCCAAGGCCGCGTTTGGATTGCATCGCAAGCTCAAGAGCTTGGTTTAGTTGACAAGCTGGGTAACAAGCAAGACGCTATCAAAGCGGCTGCAGAGCTTGCTAAACTTAACTTCTATGAAGTTAAAACAATTAAACAATCACTTAGCCCTCAAGAACAAATGCTCCAAGATATTTTTGGTAGCGCCGCGGTTAAATCAGTGCTTGGACTTGAAACACAAAAATCAGCAGTACTAGCTAGTCAAGCTAACCTGCAAAGCGTGATTAAGCAATTAAGCAGCGAAGTAGAAAACCTGAAAGATTATAACGATCCACAAGGTGTTTACGCGCGCTGTTTAGAATGTACAGTTGCACAATAATGCCCTAACAGGCTGTATTGATTAGCACTTAGCGTTATACTAAGCCCAGTTTTTTTACTGGGCTTTTTTTATGAAACGTAAACGCATTTACATCGCTTATACTGGCGGTACTATAGGAATGAAAAAATCAATCCGCGGCTATATTCCTGCCGAAGGTTTTTTAACCGAAACTGTGGTTAATAACGCAGAATTTAATCGTGAAGAAATGCCATTATTCGATATTCATGAATACTGCCCACTGATTGACTCTTCAGATATGTCTCCTGCCCACTGGCAACTTATTGCTGATGACATAAAAAGTAAGTACCAAGATTACGACGGCTTTGTAGTGCTGCATGGTACAGATACCATGGCATATACGGCATCGGCTTTATCGTTTATGTTTGAAAACTTAACAAAGCCTATTATCGTGACCGGCTCACAAATTCCGCTCTCTCAATTGCGCTCTGATGGTCAAGTTAACCTACTTAATGCCATGTATTTAGCAGCTAACTACCCGATAGCAGAAGTCAGTTTGTTTTTTAATAATCAATTATTTAGAGGCAACCGTGCAACCAAAGCACATGCCGATGGATTTGATGCATTCGCCTCCCCTAACCTAGAGCCATTAGCGCTGTCTGGCATTAATATTCAACTGATCAAAGGTCAGTTAAGTCCGTATGTAGAAAATGAATTACAAGTTGCGCAGATCACTCCTCAAGCCATTGGTGTATTGTATTTATACCCTGGGATCAGCAAAGAAGTGGTTAAAAGCTTAGTTAATGGCAACATTAAAGCATTGGTACTGCTGAGCTTTGGTGTGGGTAATGCACCGCAAGACCCTGAGTTTTTGGATATACTTGATGAAGCGAGTAAGCGCGGCGTTATTATCACTAACCTCACTCAATGCCTAAAAGGGCAAGTGAATATGGGCGGATATGCCACTGGAAATGCGCTACTCAATATAGGCGTGATCAGTGGTTTTGATATGACCTTAGAAGCCTGTTTAACTAAACTGCATTATCTTTTTAGTCAAAATTTAGAAATCGAAACGATTCGCCATTTAATGCAAGATAATTTGCGGGGTGAGTTAACTCGTTAGGTGTTCAGCTAAACGAATAACAAAAAAGGACGCTATTTAGCGTCCTTTTTATTTACTTAGATTTTATTAACGAACTTTTGCGTCAATATCAACTAAGTCAGTTAAATGACACGTTTCCCCACTGTGGGTCTTAATGCCATGCTCACCAAAGTAATCACGCTGGGCTTGTACTAAATGCCCATTACTTGGTGTTGTTAACGTTGCTAAGTAGGTTTGTGTTGCACTTAGCACAGGGAATGCCAGACCCGTCATGACCGCTTGGCCCGTTACTTTACGCATTGCGAGTGACTCTTTTTCAAGAGTATCAATAAACTCAACACCTTGCGCTACACTGTCTAAGTAATCTGCACGAATAATACACCCTGCACGCCAAGTTTGTAGTGTTTTGGCTAAATCAACTTTCCACTGATGAGTACGAGAAGCACCTTTAATTAATGCAAGCCCTTGACGATACGCTAGTAAACTTGCAAGAGTAAATGCATCTTTTAGTTCATCTAAATCAACATCAACCTGCGCGGTATTTTGTACGCTGTACGTCATCTCTTGTGCAGCAGTGGTATTGCATGCATTAGTTAAATGACGTGCTTGAACAGCGGCGACTAATGACGGTACCGCAATACCCAACTCAAGTGCATTTTGAGCTGTCCATAAGCCAGTACCTTTTGCGCCAACTTTGTTATCAATTAAGTCAACAAGGGGCACATTTTGCGAATTTTCAAGTGACAAAATATGGCTAGAAATTGACAATAAATAGCTATTTAACTGACCTTGTGACCATTCATTAAATATCTCAGCAATTTCTTTTGGCGAGCGCTTAGTTCCATGACGAAGTAACTGATACACTTCAGCAATAAGTTGCATCAGTGCGTATTCAATTCCATTGTGAACCATTTTTACAAAATGACCGCTGGCTGATTGACCAACGCGAGCAAAACACGACTCGCCTTTGTAGCTTGCAGCAACTTTTGTAAACCATGGCTCGACACGCTCCCAGCCACCTTCAGAACCACTTGCCATCATAGCTGGCCCATGACGCGCCCCCTCAGCACCACCTGAAATACCCATGGTGGCAAACTCAAACTTGTCTTGGTATTTTAGCTTGCGATTAATTCCGTCTTTGTAATTACTGTTACCGCAGTCAACAATAATATCACTACATTGTACACCTGCTTCAATCAGCTCGTTGCAAACTGCATCAACCAACTCACCCGCAGGTACAAGTAATAAAATAGAACGCGGTGTTTCTAAACGCCTAACCATATCCCCTAGATCAGAGACAATGTGAAGTTTATCAGCCATGCCTTGTGACTTAGCACAGCTTAATAACTCTTCACCCGCATTTGGGTTTTTGTCATAAGCGACCAGCGTTATCCCTTTTTCAATCAAGTTCAGGGCAAGATTTTTCCCCATAACGCCTAACCCTACTAATGCAACTTGCATTTAGTGCCCTCCTCGGTAACAACTATTTGGTTAGTAAATTAAAATAATACCGCGTGCATTATACTCAGGCCTAAGCCATGAGCAAAGCTACATGCATTTATTACAGTTAAAATAAACACTGCAATTATATCAAACAACCGCCCTCACAGGGGAAGAAATAGCGCTGCTATTTAAATTTTTAGATCATTGACGCCCTGTGACACCGGTGTCATAATGATGACATATTGATCTTGTATATAATAGTCGCAATGTTATGAAAATTGCATAAAACTAAAATTACTATTTAACCTGAAATCTTCTTATGAGATTTATTAAATAGTCACTAAAACAAAATAACCGTCAACTTGCTTAAAATAAGCGCACAGGAGAATTTAATGTTAAGACGTACAAAAATAGTCGCGACACTTGGACCTGCAACAGACAGAGATAATAACTTAGAAAAAATAATTCGCGCAGGCGCAAACGTCGTTCGATTAAACTTCTCACATGGTGTTGCACAAGATCATAAAGACCGTGCACAAGCAGTTAGAGATATAGCCGCTAAATTAGGTAAGCACGTTGCAATTCTTGCTGACCTACAAGGTCCTAAAATCCGTGTTTCAACCTTTAAAGAAGGTAAAGTGACTTTAGCGGTTGGTGCAAAATTCGTTCTTGATGCAAAAATGGAAAAAGGTGAAGGCGACATTAACGCCGTTGGTATTGATTACAAAGAGCTACCACAAGATGTGGCTCCTGGTGATTTACTGCTGTTAAACGATGGTTTAATTCAGCTTACTGTTGAGCATGTTGAAGGTCACTTAGTACACACTGTTGTTACTGTGGGTGGCGTGCTATCGAACAATAAAGGGATTAATCGTTTAGGTGGTGGTTTAACTGCACCCGCGTTTACCGACAAAGACAAAGAAGACTTAATCACTGCTGCTGAAATTAATGTTGATTATATTGCCGTTTCTTTCCCGCGTAGTGGCGATGATATGCGTTATGTTCGTTCTCTTGCAGAAGCTGCAGGCTCTAATGCTCAGCTTTTGGCTAAAATTGAACGTGCTGAAGCAGTAGAAACGCAAGAAGCAGTAGATGATATTATTTTAGCGTCTGACGCTGTGATGGTTGCTCGTGGTGATTTAGGTGTTGAGATTGGTGACGCAGCTTTAATGGGCAAACAAAAACTCATTATTCGTCGTGCTCGTTCATTAAACCGTACCGTTGTAACCGCTACGCAAATGATGGAATCGATGATCGATAATCCTATGCCAACACGCGCAGAAGTTATGGATGTTGCCAATGCAGTACTTGATGGCACCGATGCAGTTATGCTTTCTGCTGAAACCGCCGCTGGTGATTACCCAGAAGAAACCGTTGCTACTATGGCGCGTGTTTGTTTAGGTGCTGAGTCGCAAAAAGAGACTCATGTTTCTAAGCATCGTTTAGATAGCCGCTTCTCTTCTAATGCGGAATCAATTGCTCTCTCTGCAATGTATGCAGCTAATCACTTAGACTCTGTGAAAGCGATTATCACCCTGACTGAATCCGGTAGCACAGCAAAACTTATGTCACGTATTAGCTCAGGCTTACCCATTTACTCACTTTCACGTCATGCCAGTACATTAGGGCAAACAGCACTATATCGTGGTGTTTACCCGGTGTTTTTTGACTCTACCAAATGTGAAAAAGATAATATGGTTAAAGATGCATTAAACACGTTAGTGGCTGCAGGTTCACTGCAAGTAGGCGACACCGTGATTATCACCCATGGTGATGCAATGGAAACAATTGGTGCAACCAACACGATGAAGATTGTGACTGTTTCGTAAAAGTTACTACAAAAAAACGCGAGCTATTTGCTCGCGTTTTTTTATGCTATTAATTTAACCTGAACTCTGGTTAATTTAGCTTGCCAGCGCTGCTTTTACTTTGTCGCGATAGCTTCGGCTAACTTTGAGTTCTTGACCGTTTTCAAGTACCAATAAGTACTCACCACTTACCTGAGTAACCAGCTTACTAATTTGTTTAGTGTTAACAATTGCACTGCGATGGACACGAACAAATAGATTTGGGTCTAATTCTTGTTCAAGCTCTTTCATGGTTTTACGTAATATATGTGTTTGCCCATCTTGGCAATGTAAACACATATAATCACCTGCGGCATCTACCCACTGTATAGTAGCAACCGGCACTCTAACAATTTCGCCCTGCTCTTTTACTGCCAATGACTCAGGGTAGCGACGATCAGTTAAGGTATCACCTGTGGCTAATTTCTTTAAAATTTCTTCACAGTTATTACCCGTTATTCCAGCGACAAAACTAGCTAATTTTTTCTTATGGGCGTTGTCCTGCTGGGTTTTTAAATAGGTATGCACTTTTTCTACCGCCTGTTTTAATCTGTTATCATCAACGGGTTTTAAAATGTAATCTAAAGCATGGATTTCAAATGCTTTAACAGCGAAATGATCAAACGCAGTCACAAACACAATGGCGGGCAAATCTTTACTACTTTCACTCAATGCGCGCGCAACTTCAAAGCCATTCATGCCTGGCATTTGAATATCTAAAAACACGAGGTCAATTTTTTCGTTTTTGCAGCTTTCGATTGCATCAAATCCTGAGCTACATAGTTTGATCACTTCAATATCAGAAAACTCTTCAAGCCTGACGGCTAAGCCTTTACGTGCTAATGGTTCATCATCAACAATCAACGTTTTTATTCTTGTCATTTCTTCACAGCCTTCTCAAACGGAACTCGCAGATTAACTTTCAATCCACTTGGCGTATTATGTGATAATACAAACGAGTAATTATTTTCGTAGAGCGTTTTTAATCTGTCTCGGGTGTTTGCTACACCCACGCCTTGCGCATTAACTAACTGGCCATTTACAATTTCAGTGCCAGGGCCATTATCGCCTACTTCAAGTAATAATTCATTAGCAAATACCTGTGCTTTTATATCTATCACGCCACCTTCTGCCATGTGGGCTATGGCGTACTTAATGGCATTTTCAATGATTGGTTGTAATATTAAGCTAGGTACCAAGGCTTGTTGGGCTTGCTCACTCACATCAACATTAACCTGTAATCGTTCATCAAAGCGCACACGTTCAATTTCTAAATAAAGCATTAATGCGTGTAACTCTTGCTCTAGCGGCACTTTTTTAATTGGATCAGTGTTGAGTGTATAACGCAAAAAATCACTCAACTTAGATACCATTAAGTTAGCATCTTTGTTTTCTTTAACCAAAATTAAAGTGGAGATAGCATTAAGGGTATTAAATAAAAAATGCGGGTTTAACTGATATCTGAGCATCTTTAGCTGCGCTTCATGCGCCATTGTAGTTGCTTTTAACGCTTTTTGGCGTTCACTTTGTAATAGTTGATAATACTTAACCCCAAAGTACAAGCCACTCCAACACAAAATAATATAAACGGAGTCTAACCCTTGTTGTAAATAATAAAACCATTCTTCAGGGCGATAACCGTGACGATAAATCTCCCATAAGTTAAACTTTTGAACCACGGCCCAGAGCGTACCAGTTACATACGAGGCACCAAATACAACAATAATTAAGACCCACGGCGAGGCATTCCAAATTTTGCGATATATATAACGTAACGGGACAGTCATTAAACAGCCCGCATAGGCATTGAGTAAAATAACAAATACGTAAATATCACGCATTTCAAATACTTTAGAACCAATGTAATTAACTAACGCATACCCTATCCAGCCAGCGATTTGTAAAAGCCAGAAAAAGCGTTGTCTGTTATCAATTAAAGACTGCCAATTCAAAATTAATTATTACCTTGTAAATTTGGTATTATTATATCGATTTATCAACGGGTATAGCACTACCAACTGTCTTACTTTTTAATAGCCCTATCGCAAACTATAACCCAAGCTTATGCATTTATAGTTAAGCATTTCACTTAAGTTGTACGCATAAAAAAAGCGAAAGGTAGGTACCTTTCGCTTCTCAATGTTTACTTTTTATTTATTAAGCAAGCTTGTCTGAAGCAACTTTATAAGTTGGATCTTCAATAACGTTTACTTCCACTAAGTCACGCGCTTTATGAAGTAGTTCAGTACAATCTTTACTTAAGTGACGTAAATGCAACTTTTTACCGGCTTTATTGTACTTATCAGCTAAGCTGTCAATTGCTTCTATTGCACTGTGGTCCGCAACACGGCTGTATTTAAACTCAACAATAACGTCTTTAGGGTCGTTCTTTACATCAAATAAATCGGCAAAGTTTTTAACTGAACCAAAGAATAAAGGCCCGTGTAACTCGTACACTTTTGAACCTTCTTTATCAATATAGTTCGTTGTGTATATATGTTTTGCATGCTGCCAAGCAAACACTAATGCAGACACAATAACACCCACACATACTGCAATGGCTAAGTCAGTGATAACCGTCACACCCGATACTAAAACAATTACAAATGCGTCAGATAAAGGCACGCGTTTCATCATTTTAAAACTTGCCCATTCGAATGTACCCAGCACCACCATAAACATAACCCCAACTAATGCCGCTAGTGGGATCATTTCAATTAAACTTGAGGCAAAGATAATAAACGCAAGTAACATCAGCGCAGCACTAATACCAGATAAACGCGAACGGCCACCTGAATTAATGTTAATCATAGATTGGCCAATCATGGCACAGCCACCCATTGCACCAAAGAAACCACATGTGACGTTTGCCGCACCTTGGCCAATACATTCTTTATTAGAATGGCCACGTGTTTCTGTAATTTCGTCAATCAAGCTTAGCGTTAATAATGACTCAATTAAGCCAATTGCTGCAAGAATAAGCGCATACGGGAAGATAATTTGTAGTGTTTCTAAATTAAAAGGCACCATAGGAATATGGAACTGCGGTAAACCACCTGCAATTGTTGCGGCTTCATTACCTGTCATTCCTTTTAAGAAATCAAGTACAGTGCGCGCTTCTAGGTCAAGGCCAATAACTAAGCCAGTAACCGTCACAATGGCAACCAATGACGAAGGGACTGCGGTCGTTAATTTTGGTAAAAAGTGAATAATAGCCATAGTTAGCGCCACTAAACCGAGCATGATGTACATTGCACTGCCCGTCATCCACTCTTGGCCGCCAGCACCATCAGGCACTTTAAACTGCCCAAGCTGAGCTAAAAATATCACAATTGCTAAGCCATTAACAAAACCGAGCATCACCGGATGTGGAACCATACGTATAAATTTACCGAGCTTAAATACTCCGGCCAATATTTGTAATAGCCCCATGAGCAAAACGGTGGCAAATAGATATTCCACTCCGTGATCAAGCACTAAACTTACCATTACAACCGCAAGCGCACCGGTTGCACCCGAAATCATACCCGGACGACCACCAAAAATAGCCGTAATTAAGCCAACAATAAATGCGGCATATAAACCAACAAGGGGTTCTACATTTGCAACAAAGGCAAATGCAACAGCTTCTGGGATCAAGGCAAGTGCCACGGTCAATCCAGAGAGAATATCGTTTTTAGCAGAGCTTGGCGCCCTACTGAGTAAGTTAAACATTGAGTTCCTCAGTTTTATTTAGCTGACAAAAAAAGCGCTGAATTCTATCAAATTAGCGCTCATTTCACAATTATAGTTAATGCAGCCGATTTGTTTATCATCGGCTTATTTTTATTTTACAGTGGTAAGGCTGTACTACGTTTTACACAGGTCATGGTCACGTTAGAATGAACCTCTTGGACGTACTCTAAGCTAAGTAGGTTATCGCGTACAAAGTGTTCATAACCTTCTATGCCTTGAGAAATAATACGTAACATAAAGTCCATAGTACCCGCCATAGTGTAACATTCAGTCACTTCATCATAGCTAAGTATCAGTTTTTCAAACTCGGCTAGATTCTTTTTACCATGGTTTGATAAACGTACATGGGCGTAAACCAACATATCAAAGCCCAGCTTTTTTTCATCAAGCAATGCGACTTTACTTTTGATGTAGCCATCTTGTTCTAATTTAGCAATACGACGCCAACAAGGAGACTGAGATAAGCCTACTTTATCTGCAATTTCAGCGGTTGATAAACTTGCATCTTGTTGTAAAAGTGCCAATATTTGGCGATCTACGTGATTTAGAGACATTTTATTTCTTATTTATCTAATAAATTGGTTAAATTATACAGCCTTTTTAAAAAGCAGTCTGCATATTTTTAATAATTAAACGCATCAACCAAACTGACCACTTACAAACGGATTGGTTGCCTTCTCATTGGCGACATCGGTATCTTCACCATGACCACTTAAAATTACGGTATTCAGTGGCAACGTCATTATATGGGTCTGTATTGAGCTAATAAGCTGCTTACTGTCTCCTTTTGGAAAATCAGTACGCCCGACTGAGCCTTTAAATATAACATCACCCACAATAACGGTGCTTTGCGTGTCTTGATAAAATACAACGTGTCCAGGGGTGTGCCCTGGGCAATGCAGTACTATAAATGCAAGCTGACCAACTTGTACGGTATCACCATGTGCTAGCCATTCATCTGGGTAAAAAGCACTGATAGGTTTAAATCCAAACATTGTGGCTTGCATGGGTAAGTTATCAAACCAAAAGCGCTCATCCTTATGTGGGCCAATAATCTTTATATTGTATTGCTCACGTAAACTATGAGCACCACCCACATGGTCTAAGTGTCCATGGGTTAACCAGATGGCTGACAAGCTCAAGTTATGCTGTGTTAGTGTTGCATTAATTTTGTCAACATCACCACCGGGATCTACCACCACAGCTTGCTGGGTTTGTTCGCATACTATAATTCGGCAATTTTGCATAAACTGCGTAACGGGAATTGTGATTATTTTCATCTTATATTTCTTTATTTTTTTGCGCTGGAATAACTATATCTTGTTCATATGACATTAAAATTGGGTATTTTAAATAAGCTTGATCGTAAAACGGGCTATGTTCATAGAGCCAATTTAAGCGCGCCTCAGAATTTGTAGCAAATGCTTTATCTTGCTTCAGTTTTTTATTAAATGCTTTTGCTAATTTAGGATCATCACTGAGCATTTTCTCAGCAAATGGGAGCAATGCGTAATTTTCCATATACTCTGTTCGCTGAAAAATTGTATTAAATTCACCCCATGCAAAAAAAGAGTCAGGAGCTTCTGGATGCAATAAATGTACAGCTAACTCGCCTGCTTTTTGTTGGGTACTGACCTCAAACCAACCATCTAAATCAACATTCGTGGCCGGTTCATAGTTAAAACGTGCCGACACTCTAAATCGTCCTTCAAATGGTGCTTTATCAAAGCTATATTGCGCCACTTTTGCCATTTTCAACGGCTGAGTATTGGCGCCACTGAGTTTATTAATTGATACCCCATGTAAAGCAAGCTTTTCGATAATATCGGTATACACTGGCGGGATAAAAAACGATTTAGGGACTTCAACCGTGTGCTGTACTTCTTTTTGCCAAAAAATAGGCAGCTTGTCATAATCTTGCTTTTTACCTAAATAACTTACTTCTTGCTGATTTGATAAAGCATTCATATTCTTAGAATAAGCAATGCCTTTAAATTTGATATGATCAGCTTGCTCAGCGTAGCTACGTTTAACAATTAATTGCTTAGGCACAAATTGCTGTTCTTTTTTTACCGCATTGGCGAGTTTATCTTTATGGTTTGCTAACGCTTCAATAGCACCATCTATAAATACATAAGTCCCTAGCACGCGTTGCTTATAGGGTTTTAAAGAATGGTTTTCGACTAAAATAGTTGGCAATGACCTTAAATCACCCCAGCCATTAGAAAAACGAGGCGTCGCCACCCAACCTGCTAAACCTGATTTAAATTCTTGTTTATCCATAACAAACACTAAAGGGCCAGGGATATGTCCTTGCTCAGTTAAGGTTTGATCAATAACAGGTTTAAAGTAACGGTTGAGCGCATCCGAAATAGCAGGCGACTCGCTAGCAAATACTGGGTTATAGCCGTAGGTTACATCATATTGGTAATCGGCCCCATCAGTCACATGCACGTCTATATATAAATTTGGATTATAATCATTAATGACTGTAAGTACGCTTTTAACCTCGGGGGTATCTAATTTAGTGAAATCACGATTTAAATTAAGGTTATTGGCGTTTGTTCTAAAACCCATTTTTACTGGGCCGCGCTGATTGATTCGATTAAATGCACTACTGCGTTCATGCCCATCAACATTAAGAATGGGAATAAATAGAATGTTTACCTTTTTTAATATATCGCGACGTTTACCTGTGGCAATATCTCTAAGCAACATAAACATTGCATCTTTACCATCAATCTCACCGGCGTGAATACCAGCCTGAATAAGAACCGTTGGTTTAGTGCTGTTAGCCATTTGCCCAGCATCAAAAAAGCCTTGTTCGCTGGCAATCAACATTTTTATTGCACGTTTACTATTGCTGTAGCCAATCGTTTTTGATTTAAATTGAGTGGGATTAGCTGCTACTAACCTATCAACAAATGCCATGGTATCAGCATAATTTGGAGACGAGACTCCTGCAGAAATTTCAAAGTCTGTGGTTAAAGGTCCCTGTTGTTGCAATAGCGATGTGCTCGCACCTTCCCATGGTAATAAAGGCGGTAAATGACTGTTATTCGCCATACTTGCAGATAAAACCAATAAACTTATAAACATATACTTCTCTAGCAAACGCATTAATTAAAAAAATTATAGCAATTAAAGCTTTTTAGATGCCAAAACTGCGGTAGTTCAACAAAAAAATGCAGCCAATTGCAGTTTCCTTTGATTATTTGCTCAAGTCCTAGTCAAGTGCTGATAAAAACATAATTAATATCAACCTTAAGAGCAACAATGAACATGCCTAAAATTCTGGTTTAGCTAGTTAAGTTAAATGGATACACGGCACTAAAAGGTATGACATAGCTAAAACAGTAAATAGCAGGCACAAAAAAAGGAGCCATAGGCTCCTTTTCAATACTTATACAAAAACTTAAGCTGCCGCTAGGCCTTCTTTTGCTTTTGCTACAAGCGCTGCGAATGCAACTTGGTCGTAAACAGCGATATCTGCAAGGATCTTACGATCGATTTCTACAGATGTCTTTTTAAGACCATTAATAAAACGGCTGTAAGACAGACCATTTTGACGTGAAGCAGCATTGATACGTGCAATCCATAATTGACGGAAAGTACGTTTCTTAGCACGGCGGTCACGGTAAGCGTATTGACCCGCTTTAGTAACAGCCTGGAAAGCTACGCGGTAAACACGTGAACGTGCTCCGTAGTAACCTTTCGCTTGTTTTAAAACTTTTTTGTGACGTGCACGTGCGACAACGCCGCGTTTAACTCTTGCCATTTCTAAAAACCCCTATTAAGCGAATGGTAACATACGTGAAACTAGACCATGGTCATTTTTATGAACCATCATCTTAGGACGTAGGTGTAACTTACGCTTAGAAGTTTTCTTAGTCAGAATGTGACGAAGATGCGCTTGTTTACGCTTGAAACCGCCAGAAGCAGTCTTTTTGAAACGCTTAGCTGCGCCTCTGTGACTTTTTAGCTTGTAAGCCATTGCAATAACTCCAATTGTATTGCTTTAAAATTAGTAAGAAGGCGTGAGATATATTGCTATAGCTCCACTTTAAAGGCCTAACTTACTGCTATGTTCCGGTGAAAACCCGATATAAATACCGCAATTTTACTTTAAAACCGGTTAACTCAGGTGGACATTTTCATATCACTTGCAAACCTGAGCTAAATTCGGTGCGTATTATCGCCTAATTATTACTTTTTAGCAACCGGCGCCATCATCATAACCATTTGACGGCCTTCAACACGATTTGGGAAAGATTCAACAACTGCTAATTCTTCTAAATCGGTTTTAATACGGTTTAATAATTCGATACCAATTTCTTGGTGAGCCATTTCACGACCACGGAAGCGGATAGTTATCTTAGCTTTATCGCCAGCTTCTAAGAACTTGCGTAAGTTGCGTAGCTTAACCTGATAATCACCTTCATCCGTACCTGGACGGAATTTGATTTCTTTAATCTGGATCTGCTTTTGCTTCTTCTTCTGCTCTTTTAGTTCTTTGCTTTTTTCAAAGATGAACTTACCGTAATCCATAACCTTACAAACAGGCGGCTCAGCATTTGGACTGATCTCTACAAGATCAACACCCGCTGCATCAGCCATAGCTTGCGCGTCTTTTAATGACTGAATTCCAGCTTGTTCGCCGTCGATGTCGATTAAACGAACTTCTTGCGCTGTAATTTCTTCGTTAATACGATTTTTTTGAGCTGTTTGTTGCCCTTTCTTGCCGCCTCTAATAGTACGTTCCTCCAAGAATATCAATAATATAAGCGTGTAGCTGGCTATTTTTGCTTGCCCTACACGCTCGATTTTTACTGTCGATTTTTGATTTCTTCACTGATTTTAGCTACAAAATCATCGACATTAAATTTGCCTAGGTCTTCACCTGTGCGAGTTCGTACTGCTACTTCTTGTTGCTCAACTTCTTTGTCGCCAACAACCAATAAGTAAGGAATACGCTTAAGTGTATGCTCACGGATTTTAAAGCCAATCTTCTCATTTCTCAAGTCAGCAGCGGCTCTAATTCCAAGTTTATTTAATTTTTGTACAATTTCCTGAACATACGGTGCTTGTTTATCGGTGATATTCATAATCACCACTTGCTTAGGCGCAAGCCAGGTTGGGAATAAACCAGCATATTCTTCTGTTAAAATACCGATGAAGCGCTCAATAGACCCTAATATAGCGCGGTGTATCATAACAGGTGTACGTCGTTCGTTATTTTCAGCCACATATGTTGCGCCTAAACGACCAGGTAATGCAAAGTCTAGTTGCACTGTACCACACTGCCACGCTCTGTCTAAGCAATCGTACAAAGTAAATTCAATTTTAGGACCATAAAACGCCCCTTCACCTGGTAGGTAATCAAATTCAATGTCATTTGCCTTAAGTGCATCAGCAAGTGCAAGCTCAGCTTTGTCCCACATTTCATCTTCGCCAATACGTTGCTCTGGACGAGTTGAAAGTTTAACTACAATTTTTTCAAAGCCGAATGTTTCATACGTATCGTAAACCATTTTAATACAGGCCGATACTTCATCCATGATTTGCTCTTCAGTACAGAATACATGCGCATCATCTTGGGTAAAGCCACGCACACGCATTAAACCGTGAAGTGCGCCTGATGGCTCGTTACGGTGACAACAACCAAACTCAGCCATACGCAGTGGTAAATCACGGTATGATTTTAAACCTTGGTTAAATATTTGTACGTGACCTGGACAGTTCATTGGCTTGATTGCGTATTCACGCTTTTCAGATTCCGTGGTAAACATGGCTTCTGAATATTTTTCCCAGTGACCTGATTTTTCCCATAACGAACGATCCATCATCATTGGACCTTTTACTTCTTCGTATTGGTACTCACGTAATTTTTCACGCACAAATTCTTCTAATTCACGGTAAATGCTCCAACCATCGTTGTGCCAAAATACCATGCCTGGCGCTTCTTCTTGCCAGTGCCATAAATCAAGTGCTTTACCAATACGACGGTGATCACGTTTTTCGGCTTCTTCTAAACGCTTTAAGTACGCTTTAAGTTGCTTTTTATCGCCCCACGCTGTGCCGTAAATACGCTGCAGCATTTTATTTTCAGAATCACCACGCCAGTATGCACCTGCTACCTTCATAATTTTGAAGTTTTGACAGAATTTCATGTTAGGAACGTGTGGTCCACGACACATATCTACGTATTCTTCGTGGTGGTATAAACCTGGACGATCATCTTGAGCAATATTTTCGTCAAGAATTTCTATTTTGTATGTTTCGCCACGCGCCGCAAACGTATCGCGTGCTTCTTGCCAGCTAACGGTTTTTTTCACTACATCGTAGTTTGTTTTTGCAAGCTGTAACATACGCTTTTCAATCGCATCAAGATCATCTTGAGATAACGAATGTTCCATATCAATATCATAGTAAAAACCGTTATCGATAGTAGGACCAATCGCCATTTTAGCGTCTGGGAAAAGTTGCTTAACTGCATGACCAATTAGGTGGGCACAAGAATGGCGAATAATTTCTAAACCATCGTCATCTTTTGCTGTAATAATTTCAAGACGAGAGTCGGCTGAAATTAAATCACATGCATCCACACGTTCGCCATTAACACGGCCGGCGATGGTTGCTTTAGCAAGACCAGGGCCAATATCGTTTGCAACATCAAGCGTGCTTACAGGGTTTTCAAAACTACGCTGACTACCGTCAGGGAGAGTAATAACTGGCATTATAAATCCTTACATACAGTGGTGACACCTACAATGTATCACGTGTATTTTTTAATTAATTAAATGAGAATGACTCGACAACGCTTTTACGAATAAGCATTGACTATTTTTCGCCGTCAAAGGCTAATGTAGATGCTGAGTCTGCTCAACTACAAAAAAGATATTGTCGCGTGCTGCAGCGTTAATTACAAGTTTTAAGCTACTAAAAACCACGCATTTTTAACATAAATGTGCAATTAATAACTTTTCTTCAGTCACGCCGCATCAAATTAACGTAAAGCACTATATTAAAGCAGCACACAAAGTGCTTAAACTCGCATTTTAATGCGTGTTGCGTATAATAACCGGTAATTAAGTTATAGTAGAGATTAACAATGAGAACATGTGGTGTAGAAATTACCGGTAGCGATGTACTACTTTGTATTTTAAGTAAAGATAACGACGTTTTTGATATTCGTGACGTGCGCCAAACACGCTTTACCTTAGGTAACGGTAACGACACTGAAATAATGCGTAAATTTCAATTTGATTTTGCAAAGCTGATGCAAGATTACCAAATTGATTCTGTTGCCATTCGCGAACGCCAGCCTAAAGGTAAATTTGCAGGTAGCGCTAAAGGGTTCAAAATGGAAACGGCTATTCAATTAATCGACAACCTCGATGTTCGCGTGTTTTCAACTACTGAAATAAAAGAGCAAGTAAAACGCAACCCAATCCCTATCGCGTTCGAAGACACTGGTCTTAAAAAATATCAAGAAAATGCATTCGTTAATGCTTACGTTTATATCATGAAAAAAACCTACCGCAGCGACGAAATGTAATACCAATTGCATCCTTGTAAAAACGCGTAATAGCTCAACATTACGCGTTTTTTTATGTCTAAATTTTCAAATAAAAGTGTAAGACATTAGTCTAACCCTCTTCCCTTTGTCGACAATTCATGTTTATTTAATCAACAAGCCTTGGATAGATAAAAACATGGAGAATGTCATGAAAGCGACACAAACAGTGCATAAAGAAGTAGAACAAATAAACACTATACCGCTATCAAATAGTTATTTTAAGGGGATTCAAAGCACACCGCTAATAGAGCAAACAATTGGAGAGTACCTCGACTCAATTGTCGACAATAACCCAGAGGCATTGGCAGTTGTTGTTGCTCACCAAAATATTCGCTTAAACTATAAGGAATTTCAGCAACAGATTGATCAACTTGCTATGGGGTTGTTGGCATTAGGGGTTAAATCAGGTGACAGGGTCGGTATTTGGTCACCCAACAATATACAATGGTGCTTAACTCAATTTGCCACGGCCAAAATCGGCGCAATCATGGTGTGTATTAACCCAGCTTACCGCCCCAGTGAACTGCAATATGCGCTTAATAGTGTTGAATGTTCCACGCTTATTACTGCTACCTCATTTAAGGGCAGTCACTACGTTAATATGCTACAAAGTTTAGCCCCAGAGCTAAATAGTTGCCAAAAAGGGGAATTAAAAGCCGCTAAGCTCCCTTCATTAAAAAATGTAATTTGTATAGGTGATGAGCCAGTAAATGGTATGTTTTCGTTTAATGAAGTACTCGCCATGCCCTCAGATGCCCACCAGTTAGAACTTCAAGCAGTGGCTAAAACCCTAAACTGTAATCAAGACATTAATATTCAGTTTACCTCTGGCACCACAGGAAACCCTAAAGGGGCTACGCTAACGCATAAAAACATTCTTAATAATGCACTGCTTGTTGCCCAAGCAATGCATTTTACTGAACATGATAAGCTGTGTATCCCTGTACCCCTTTATCATTGCTTTGGCATGGTTTTAGGCAGCTTATTGTGCGTAAGTAAAGGCGCTGCAGCTATTTATCCAAGTGATTCTTTCGATCCAAAAACCACATTAGAGGTGGTACAACAAGAAAAATGCACCGCGCTTCATGGCGTGCCTACCATGTTTATAAGCGAATTAGAGCTTAATAACTTCAGTGATTATGACTTAAGTACATTACGAACCGGCGTTATGGCAGGCTCAACCTGCCCCGAACAAGTTATGCGTAAAGTACAAACACTGATGAATATGAACCAAGTCGTTATAGCCTATGGACAAACAGAGTGTAGCCCAATCAACAATATCACTGAAACCGACTCATCAATTGAGCGTCAAGTCACCACAGTAGGACGAGCGCTTGCGCACACTGAAGTAAAGATTATTGATGAAGTGGGTGAAGTTCAAAAAATAGGCCAACCAGGTGAAGTCTGTAGCCGTGGAGCTGGTATTATGCGTTGCTATTGGAACGATGAAGAAAAAACCAAAGCTACTATCGATAATCAAGGTTGGTTACATTCTGGCGATTTAGGGGTAATGGACAGTGAAGGCTTTGTCAGTATTGTTGGCAGAATTAAAGACATGATTATTCGTGGTGGTGAAAATATATATCCCCGTGAGATTGAGGAGGTTTTATACACCTACCCAGGGATACAAGATGCGGCAATTTTTGGTATTACCGATGAAAAATTTGGCGAAGAAGTGTGTGCTTGGATCCAGCCTAAAGAAGGTGAAGTGCTTGATGAGCAAGCAATTCGATTATTCTTAAAGGACAAACTCGCCTACTTTAAACAGCCTAAATACATTCGTTTTGTAGAACATTACCCGATGACAGTAACCGGCAAATTGCAAAAATTTAAAATGCGCGAACAAATGCAAGAAGAGCTCGCCGAATCTGCATTTTCGTAATAATTAACGGCTACTTTATTACAATGCAACGATTAAACGTTGCATTGTATTTTAAATATAAATTATCAACCTAAGGCTCAGCAACATTAGGGGATGCGTATTTCGAATTTTAAACTCTCTATTTTCTTTCGCACCTAGTGATATGGAGCAGAATAAACAACAAAGTCCAGTGTAATAAACATTCTAGCTTTCTTAAATGTGTAAAATTTAAATGTTGAGCTTCTTTTTATTTGAGGCGCTTCTAATTTTATTTGCAATAGGCCTTTCAAAGAATACGTACGATAGATGCGCAAAAAAAACACTCAGGCTTAGTGATAGCAACAGTTTAAGTTCAATATTTAAATTAAACTTATTCACCATTCCAATAATAGGCATATGCAATAAATAAAATGAGTAAGACACTTTACCTAAAAAGTCACCAACCTTATTTGCTAAAAAAATATTGTTGTCTGGGATTAAAAAAACAACACAAAAGAATACTGTACTCATAACAAATAGAACTTCATAACTAAGCCACATTCTTTTCTTGTCACCCTCGTTAATAGGTGAAAACTCAGGATACAATAAAGGTATTAAACACAAAGCTAATATAAACCAGTTGCTCTTCATATAACTCGGCACTTTAAATAATTTGTAATGCAAACCAAATATAACGCCAATAAAAAAGTACGGTAACGTTCTTAAAGTACTAAATATGTTGTAATGGACACTTTTAATTTCACCAAATACTCTTGGGAAGTCAGCCAAGTACCAAAACATCATAAAAGTCACAATTAGTAAATATATATACCCTTTTCTATCGCCTGCTAAAAACCAAAAAACGAGTAAGATTATATAAAATTGTATTTCTGGTGGAATTGTCCAAAGTACGCTTTCACCATGCATGAACAAAAGGTGACCTATTAGCGAATTAAGATCAGTTATGTTGTATAAAATGTCATAATTATTTTGAGTTAATAAGTAAGAGCTAAAAACAATTACAAGGTACAGAGGTAAAACTCGTCCGGCTCTAGCTAGTACGTATCGTCTAATGTTCGCTCTGCTAAATTTGGTATCTAAATAGAGAAATGACATTAAAAAACCACTAAGAAGGAAAAATAACATTACGCCATAGGCTCCTGAACCGCCGCCTAGTGAACCATTTAACCAATGAGTAATATCTGAAAAGTGAGTAACAAATACAATAAGGGCAGCTAAAGCTCTTAGAGAATTTAATTTTCTAATTTCCATGAAGTTGATTTAATCCTTAGCTTATTATTTTTAAAATTGTTTAAATTTAATTATCGGCTATGTGAACTTAGGCTTATACGATACTACTGAAGCTTTTTTACGTTTGAGCCACGCTTTAACGGGTAATATCCATTCTTTTCTCGGTGTGAAAAAAGCGCCATGTTCTTTACCCGTTGAAATAGATATTTCTGTGTAAGAACTAACCGTATCAACACTCCTAGCAACTAAGTCGTCACACGAACCAACAGAATCAGAGGTTTCATAGACTGAAAATAAATGACCATAAATAGCTATTTCTGCTTTTTTAGCTAATCCACTGGTACAAGCCGCTAAAATCACAACGTTAATATCCATGTTTTTTAAATGGCTCGATGTAATTGCCGTAATAAACCCGCCGCGGGAAAAGCCAACTAGCGATATATTGCTAGCAGGTATTCCATTTTTTAGTAACTTAGTTACTTGTTTAGATAGCTGTTGAGCGTAGTTAAAAGGGGGAGTCTTAGCTGGCCGATGAGTAGCAATTAAATGATAGCTTGAGTCGGCAAGTTCCTGTTTAATCGCTGGAAAGTTATATTGCCCCCAACGCTCATGAATAGGTGTGGGATCTTTACCCTCTACAATGAATCCGTGAGAATAAAAAACATAATGCTCTGATGGATTTACTTTGTTTGGGAAGCTCTCATATACTTTGCCACCATAGCTAAATGAACTAAAAAGAAAAGTAAAAATAATAAAAAGCAGCTTTTGATACATATTACACCTTTATAACTCTATAAACATTTGAAACAAAAGCCATTATTTTATGATTTAGTAACGAGAACTAAACTAGGATCAACTCTTTGGTTGTCTTTAATTACTTCAAAGTGCAGATGAACCCCTGTCGTTTTACCTGTATCACCAATGATACCAATAACCTGCCCTGCTTTAACCCAAGAGCCGACTTTAGCGTCACTTGATTCTAGGTGCGCATATAACGTTTGATAGCCACTTTTATGTTGAATTAATACAGTATTTCCATAGTTCGAATGCAAGGTTTTGTTACCTGAAATAACTATTACTCCATCTGCAGCAGACAGCACAGGGCTTCCTCTTTGGGCAACATAGTCTATACCTCGATGCGGTTTATATCCTCTGACTTTGCTTATGCTACGAAATGTTGAGCTGATCGTATGGCTATTTAGTGGATGTTGCCAAGTGAGCTTCCCTGTCATTGCGGGGTCTTTTAAAAATGTATGCAGACTAAAAATAACCAGTATCATTAAGGAGAACTTAAAAGTTAAAGCAAGTTTGCTTTTACTCGATGGCGAAGCAATGTTTGAAAGCCTCGCTTTGTAATCATCAGCACAAAGCACAGCAGAATTAAATTGAGCGACTGGATTATTGTTACTAAATTGAATGCTCTTTTTTAATGATTGCAGCAGTGCCTTAGCATAATCATGTTTGTTGAGATTAAAGCGACATATTGTATGTCTATCACACCTATGCTCCATAGCGCGAATAAACTGCCATTCCATCTTTTTAACAAATGGGTTTATCCATAAAACGATGCTTAAGATCCTCCATAAAAGAATCGTAATATGATCTTTGTTTGTAATATGGGTTAGCTCGTGTTGAATCAAAATGCCTTGCTGATCTTTATTTAGGGATGAAAAATAATCAGGTAGCACAACATAGGCTGTTGTTATACCAATGACAAAGGGACTGTGGTTTTGCGAGGAAATGACAATCTTCACCTTACTGGTCGACAGCTCATTTATTAATTCAGAAGATCTCGTTAAGCTTTTGAGTTTCTGCCACACAAGCAATAATTTAACGAGTTTTAAGCAGGTAAAACCAAAGTAACCAACAATTAGCGCTGTTGAGATTAAATCAATTTTCTGCAAACTTACATGGGTTATACTGGCTTGCTTTACTATTTGTGCGCTTTGCAAACTAGAGCTTATATAATCGAAATCAGGGATAGGTATATTAATAGTGCCAAGAGATAAAGGAATAAAAGGTAAAAAGCTGGCTATAAGCGCAGACCACCAAATACCTGGCGAGGTATTGTCGTGCTTGGTTATATAAGATGAGCAAACATAAACAAGCCCAGAAAATATAAGCCAAGGAAAAATACTATTTACTATGAATTGAATAATGAAAGAGTCCACTATTTTTGTTTTTCATCCTTTGAAAGTTGATTTAACAATTCCTCTAATTCATCGACTTCAGCTTTATTTATTAAACGGCTATCAGCGAACATAGTGACAGGGAGTGGTTCATCTAACTCTAAAACATTGGTTGCGAATTCCTGCATATAAGATGCTAGCGTCGGTATTTTCTCAATTAATGCTTTAAAGGTTTTTTTGTTGCCAGAGGAGCCCACCTCTAAAATTCCTTTATTGCCCATTCTTTCTAAGGTTTTACGTGTAGATGAGTATGACCAGCCATACTTTGATTCTAAGTGTTCATGAATCTCTTTGGCTGTACGTGGCTGTTTTTTCCAAAGTAATTTCAGTATTTCTAACTCTGTTGAATTGGGTTTCATATAAACACTCAGGAGGTGTGACTTGTGTCGCACGTTAACATCCTGTATGTTAAAACGCAACACCGTGACACGTGTCGCACTTTGAGTTTGAAACTGGATAAAATGTTAGATGATCATCAAGTTACTGTTTGTCATACTAAAAACTTTTCAACTTTAACATTATCGATAGCAAAGGATTTAGCCAAAATGAAACCGACTACTTTTATTACAATATGCAGTTTAATTTTTTCCTCCTCGTGTTTTGTAAAATACTTAGCTTTAATTTTTATGCTCAATATAATTTGCAACAATCTTGCACTCGCTGAAGGCCATCGTTTTGAAATTGCTAACAGTAAAGTAGTAACAATTAAATCCACAGTGCTGGGTAAGAAATACGATTTATATATCAAAGTACCCCGTAGTTATTTCTTAGTAGAGAATAAATCTAAAAAATACCCTGTACTTTACTTAAATGATGGACCTTATACTTTTAAAGTAGCTGCTGGTGTCACTCATGTTCGAGACATGGATAAAGTCATTATTGTTGGTATTTCATTTGCTCACGGAGAAGACGGTCAATTTAGTCGAGTTAGAGATTTAACACCTGTCGTTGATCAGAGCTGGACAAAATACACCACAGGTGGAGCAACTGAATACTTAGCATTTATTGAAAAAGAAATCTTTCAGTACATTGAGCGCAATTACCGAGTTAACCCTGAACAAAGAATATTGTCTGGGCAATCATTGGGGGGATCTTTTGCCGCTTGGGTATTGTTGACCAAGCCTGAGTTGTTTTCTACTTATATCTTAACCAGCCCTTCACTCTGGTTTAAGAATAATTGGATATTTGATTTAGAAAATAAATATGCCCAGAAAAACACATCGCTGCAGGCTAATGTATTTATGGCAACTGGCGCATTAGAAACGTTAGAAAATGGCATGAAAGAAGATATGGTCGCAGGTCATGTGAAGTTTGCGAATCAATTGCGCTCACGTAATTACCAAAAATTAAAGCTAGAAGAGGAAGTTGTTGAAGGAAGCGATCATTACTCGACCTTTCCTATTGGGCTATCAAAAGGATTGGTAAAATTTTACCAATTACAGAAATAATCGCTAGTGCTAACCTATCAGATAAACTCCAAATTTATTAGTTGGCATTATCAGTTAGATATGAGGCGAATAAAATCTAAAAACAGTCACTTTATTTATCTGTTAAAACTGTATCAAATTCAAAATACAAGTCCGCTTTTACATATTGAATTTTTAGAATGGGTGTCAGCTTAAGCTAACGCGGTGTAAGAGATTAGCTAATAGCATAGTTATACTCCAGTCTCCGTTTTGATCCATAGCCCCGCAGGAGGGGCTGGTAGTAATTTGCTAAAATGTGAAGCGAAGCAAAACTGAGTGAGCTGTTAGTATTCCATGGTTACTAGGCTCGTTAGTTTTACTTTTTGCTTGCTAGAGTTGCTGCAACGAGTTGTAATGCTTGCTCTTTAGTAAAACCCTCTTCAACCAAAGCTTCATATAAACTTTTTATATATTTTGCATTGGCTTTAATTAACTTTGGGTTATTCATTACTTTCAAGGAAGTTTCTAGCTGTTTTGAAAGTTGCTTTGCCATTTGTTCGTATTGCGAATCATTATTTGCTAACGTGCTAGCTGAAAATAAAGTAGTGACTATTAAAAGACTGAAGATTATTGTTTTCATCGTGCGTTTCCTACAAAAGTGATACCTCATTATGAGGCAAAAAATGGTTGGCTAAAATAAGCGAAAAAGGGAGCAAATGCCAACTATTTTTGTCCTGTTTAATGATTTGATAAATAGGCTTTGCACGAAATTAGTTTTATTGGGTTAGCTGAAAAACATTTACCGGCAGTAACCAAGCATGAAAGCCAAAAACTCACTCTATTTGCCCTGGCGTAATACATGCAAAAGTACGAAATTCCCGTGTCATATGCGCCTGATCACTAAATCCAAATTGGTGAGCAACATCCGCTAAGTTTGCTTTTTTGTATGTTCGTAAAAAGCTGATTGTTTTTTTAACCCTTAAAATCCGCTGATAATGTTTGGGAGTCATTTCTAGCCAAAGTTTAAAAATACGCTCAATTTGCCGTTGGCTCAAATCAATACTTGCACTTAGTTGCCCCGGCGTTTCGTCCTGATCGATATGCATGAGTGCTTTCTTCAGAGGGCCTGGAATTACTTTGGTAAAATCTAGGTTTTTATCTGCCCAGCGGTGCAGAGTTTCAATTCGCCTTTCAATGTCTTTTTGAATTCGGAGATCATTATAAACCCTATAAAGGTTATAAAGCTGGTCTTCTTCTGGCAATAATAGTGTTGGCTTGTCGTAATGCTGTCCCAAAACACCATAGCAAATGGCTGGATGGAAACGAATGCCTGAGAGTTGTGCTCCAGATTGCAGAACAATATTCTCAGTCTGTTTATTTATAGCAAGCATAATGACACCTTCCGGCAGGGTTTCATTGCCAATCATCACCTCACCAACAAGGTTAAAAATAATGCCACTGCCAGCATCAGAATACAGCGGCTTTACTATCGGAACCGGTTGCCGTACAGATGCTGACCATACTCCCTGCACAAACGCAGACAGCTGCCCCGATGGTTGAGACAACTGAAAATTAAATGCCTGTTCAAATAATTTATTACGGTTTATAGCTGCCTACCTCTGGCATAAACGTCTTAGCAATTCGATTCCAGCTATTGATAGCATTAATCGCAATGGTCAAATCCACTACAGCTTTTTCACCTAATACTTCTACCGTATTCTTATAGAACTCTTCGTCTACGGGGTTAGCTAGGGTCAAATATTCAGCCCAATCGAGCGCAGCTAGTTCTGTCTTAGAATATAAAGGCATATTACGCCATGCACTTAAGCCAATAATACGTTCATGAGATTCCCCATGACTCAATGCGTCTTTGCTGTGCATATCAATACAAAAGGCACACTGATTCATCTGCGACACTCTTAGTTTAATCAATTCCCAGATCGGGATTGTTACTGTTTCTGAAATACTAAATTGCTTACGCAGATAGTCTTCTTGGTTCATCAGAATCTGTATTGCTTTAGGTGCTAGCTCAAAATAATTTGCACGAAAAAACATATCTCACCTCCTTAAATGTAGTTGGAGCTAAGATAGCTTTTGTCTCAATATAGGTATTGAATATTTTCGACACGTATTCATTTTAAATTTAAGCTGGGGTTAGATTAGGCCTTTTAACGTCATATTAAGCGCACTAAACAGTGGTTTCAATATGTAATGGTTCAGAGCCTAACCAACTGTTTTAGAAAAATTAAAATGGATTTTATATAAAATTAAGCACCTAAATAGTAGAGTCATTATTATTTATAACATCGTTTTTGAGTGCCAAAACTGCGACAAATATTAAACCTAATAGCGGTATAAATGACAATAAAAAACCAATAAAGGTTGTTGTTTTAACATTTTGGGTTTTACGTTTACCGAGATAAAAGCTTAAACCAGTTATTACGATCATTGATATAAAAATAAATTGACCGAGAATTGTTGCATTGATATTCATACGAAATTCCTTTTTGCATGTCACAGCTTTATTAGAGGACAGTTTATCTATTTTCACGAAAAACATCCTCATTTTATGAACTTATATTAATAACAAATAGTGTAAGCTATTGCTAGTTATAAATATTATGCTTTTTGTAGATTATTTGAATATGTAGAAATGACGAAAGTGCCCTTTTAATATAACTTAGCTAATGACACCTCACTTCAATAACTATCTTTCGCTCATACCTGCCTGTTCGTTCAACACTTATTAAATGTCACTATCAAACAGGTATAAGCTACTAAAAATTATATATTAACCGAGCTGTTACACCACACCTTGTTCAATCATTGCATCTGCTACACGTCTAAATCCAGCAATATTTGCACCAAGTAACAAGTTACCGGGTTGATTAAATTCTTTTGCGGTATCGTTAGCTGTTGTGAAAATATCTTTCATTATTTGCTTTAACTTTTCATCTACTTGCTCAAATGTCCAGCTTTGCATACTGGCATTTTGTGCCATTTCTAATTGGCTCGTTGCCACCCCACCTGCATTTGCTGCTTTGCCAGGTCCATAAGCAATTTTTGCTTCAATAAAGCAATCAATCGCTTCTTTGGTTGAAGGCATATTTGCTCCTTCACTGACTAAAGTACAGCCATTTTCAAGTAGTGCTTTTGCATCCGCTTGGGTTAATTCATTTTGTGTAGCACAAGGAAAAGCCGCATCCGCACTGTAACGCCATACCGCATGACCATCTTGAGGGTACTCATCACGAGGCGTATACTTGGCATGAGGATGAGTATCTAGGTAGTCACTTAAGCATCCTCGTGAGTGCTCTTTTAATTGCTTAATAAGTTTTAAGTCAATGCCACTCTCATCGTACAAAGTGCCTTTTGAGTCACTACAGGTGATAGGCGTAGCCCCTTGTTGATATAATTTTTCCATGGCATAAATTGCCACATTGCCTGAGCCTGAAATTAAACAGCGTTTTCCTGATAAGCTGTCATCACGATCTTCAAGCATATAGTTAGCAAAATACACTGCGCCATAACCCGTTGCTTCTTTGCGAGCTAGCGATCCGCCCCAAAGTAAACTTTTACCGGTTAGTACGCCTTCATAGCGCCCTGTTAAGCGTTTGTATTGGCCAAACATATAACCAATTTCTCTCGCCCCTACGCCAATATCCCCTGCAGGTACATCGGTTGTAGGGCCGATATGGCGATATAACTCGGTCATAAACGATTGGCAAAAACGCATTATCTCGCCATCAGAGCGTCCTTTAGGATCAAAATTAGCGCCTCCTTTGCCACCACCTATAGGCAAACCAGTTAGTGCATTTTTAAAAATTTGTTCGAACCCTAAAAACTTTATTATGCTGGCATTCACACTTGGATGAAAACGTAAGCCGCCTTTATATGGCCCCAACGCCGAATTAAATTCGATACGGTAGCCTTTATTGACTTGAATATTGCCCTCGTCATCAACCCAAGGCACACGAAACATTAACTGGCGCTCTGGCTCTACCATTCTTTGAATAATTGCTTGTTGTTGGTAATGACTGGTTTGCGAAAATATAGGCTCTAGCGAGTCTAGCACTTCTTCTACAGCTTGATAAAACTCACATTGCGCAGGACTCGTCTGCTTTAATTGCGAAATAGTTTTGTGTATATAATCCATATTTACTCTTCCATGTAGGTATTTTTAAATTCGAAACAGGAAAAATGATCAATGTTATTATTTAGTGGAGAAATTGATTATGCGATCATTATTTTTACACTTTAACATCATAAATAAACTGGATGCACGTGTTTGATGTTGAATTAAATTGTTGTTTCTTCTGTATAAAAACCCGTTAAAAAAGAATTTATATGCTAAAAACACCAGTTTTAATGAATAACACGTTAAAAGTATTAAAAAAATAGTAAAACAAAATACGACTCTACGTTTTTACGAGAGCGACAACATAAAATGCTTTATAAGACTGAAGTTGTAGAAGGATAAGACTAATAATAGCGTAGGTTTTAGTAAGTCAGTTTAAGAGGTTTAAATGGAGATTGCTAACCAACCTCCATAAAATACATTAAGCTTTATCGCCATCTGGGCGAAAAGTACGCTGTACACCAGTTAAAAATAGACGTAAAACTTGATCGTTACACACACGGTAATGTTTGTTTTCAACTTTACGTGAAAATGCACTGAGTTCATGCTTACTTAAATCAAAATCAACCAAGGCGAGTGTGGCAATTACGTCCTCTGCTTTCATATTTAAAGCAATACGTAATTTCATAAAAATAATATTATTGTTTAATTTAGTCTCTGGGATTGGCTGCTCACCGTCACGTTTACCGCGCTTGGTGTTTATAAAGCCATTTAAAAATACCGCAAATTCGGTGTCACTTATTGGGGTGTAACCTTGCTCGCCCTCTTTAGTTAACCATGCAATCACCTGCTCTGTGCTGACGCTGTGCTCTGCAGCGGCGAACACGTCAACCATTGCTGAATCGGTTAAATCAAAGGTGTAGCGAATACGGCGTAAAATATCGTTATGTGTCAAAGTAAATCCCAGGTAAAATAAGTGCTCAGCAAACAAAAGCTGTTTAATAGCGGCGCAGTTTATCAGAGTTACACTAAGCGCCCTATTAAATACTGTGTTTAATTACCCAATACTTTTGCCGGATCAACACGTGTTGCTTGCCATGCTGGATACAGCGTCGCCAATATTGCAAGCACAAAGGTGGCAATAACAGTTAACACTATATCTTGCCAAACTAATTTACTCGGTAAGAATTCGATAAAATACACACCTTCTAGCGGATTTTCACCCAGCAATAAACTCAGCCAAGTAAAGAGCTCACTAATATTGATTGCTAGAATAACGCCAATAATAGAGCCTAAAACTACGCCAACAAATGCTTGAGTTAAGCCTTGCATTACAAAAGTAGCCAATATGGTACTGTCTTTGGCACCCATAGTTTTTAAAATGGCAATATTGCCTTCTTTTTCGCGCACTTCCATCACTAATGACGAAACAATGTTAAAACTGGCGACTGCAATAATTAAAAACACCACAATATAAACAATCGTGCGCACCATTTGAATGTCTTGATACAAGCTGCCTTGGGTTCTAAACCAACTCGATATATACACGTAATCAGTAACAGTTTGCCCTACTCTCAACGCTATTTGGTGCGCTGCAAACACATCATCAACCCGTAAACGTAGGCCGGTTACTTGGCTTTGATCGTAACCTAAGGTTTGTTGTGCTTTGCTAAGGTGAATAAACGCGGCACTGCTATCAATAGGCCCGCCCATTTCTATAATGCCTGCGAGTGTTAACGTAACCCGTTTTGGCGCAAGTAATGATTGTCCTTTTTCACTAATTTGTGGGATCAATAAAGTGACATTGTCGCCTATTGATATATTAAGTTGAGTGACAATTTGCTTGCCTAAAATAACATCCTCAAGTGCTAGCTGACTGACTAATTTACCTTGTGTAAATTGGTTAACCGCTGATACGTCGCTCTCTAGCGAAGGCTCAACACCTCGTATTTCAACTGCTTTTAATTGGCTTTTAAATTGCGCCATACCATTTACTGCTATAAATGGGGCTGCTCCTGTTACTTGTGGTTGCTGTTTTAATTTTTCGACTTTGCTGGGCCAATCAGCAATCGGCCTGCTTGGTGCTACATATTCAACTTGTGGCACTACACTTAATAAACGATGAACCAATTGTTGTTCAAAACCATTGATCACCGATAACGCCACAATTAAAACGGCAACACCAAGTAAAATACCAATAGTAGATGCCTTAGCAATAAAACTAACAAACGCGTTTTTTTCATCTTTATGGCCTGAATAGGCTCTGAAACGTTTACTTATAAAGGCACTAAGCAACATGGTTTGACTCTTTTATTGATAATTTACCATCATCTAAATACGCTATTTTACCCAGCTTGTCGGCAAGCTCTAAATCATGAGTCACCACCACAAAACTGGTGTTTAAACTTTTATTTAGCTGATTAATTAAATCGTAAATTTTAATCGCGTTTTGCTTATCTAAATTACCCGTTGGCTCATCTGCAAGAACCAGTGCAGGCTCAATCACTAAAGCACGCGCTATGGCAACACGTTGGCGTTCGCCACCAGAAAGTGCCGACGGTTTATGGCTACTTCTGTGCGCAAGGCCGACTTTATCGAGCATGTCGAGCGCTTTTACATTTGATTCTTTGGCACTCAAGCCTTTTATTAACAGTGGCATAGCAACATTTTCAACCGCACTAAATTCCATTAATAAATGATGAAATTGGTAAATAAACCCTAAGTTTTGATTTCTAAACGCGGCTTGTTGGCTGCGAGAAAGTTTAGCCACATCTTGGTTTTTGATTTTTGCACTGCCAGAACTGGCGGTATCTAAGGTACCCAAAATATGCAATAAGGTACTTTTACCTGAACCTGAGCTACCTACAATAGCTAGCATTTCACCTTGGGTTAGGGCTAAATCAACCCCTTTTAATACCTCAACTTGGTTTTGCCCGTCTTGGTACACTTTACTTATTTGTTCACAACTAATTACTAAATCATTCATAACGTAATACCTCGGCTGGGTTTACTTTAGCGGCCTGGCGCGCAGGATATAAAGTCGCTAAAAAGCTCATTGCTAAGCTTAAAAGCGCAATCACACTTAAGCTAAGCGCATCAAATTTGACCGGCAGTGAAATCCCCGATAATAAATTTAAGCCAACCAATGCCAGCAGTTCATTAATATATAAGCTAAATAAAATACCTAAAGAGGCACCTACTGCCGTACCAATCACACCGTTATATAAACCTTGAACCATAAATACAGTTTGTACTTGGCTTGGCGTTAGCCCTAGTGTCTGCAGTATCGCAACTTCGCTTTGTTTTTCACTCACCATCATGGTGAGCGCCGACACAATATTGAATACCGCCACCAGCACGATTAAGCCCAATAACATAGACATAATGCGTTTCTCCATCGCCACAGCGGCAAATAAAGTGCCTTGGCTACTGCGCCAATCGGTGTATTTAAAATTCTTCAGAATAAGTTGGCTGTCTTGAATAAATTCATCAAGTGCAAATGGCTCATGCAGTGACACACTTAAATTAGGGGGTGTAGAGCTACTTTGCTTTAATACTCGTTGCAATGACACACCACTGGTAAATGCCAGTCCCATGTCAATTTCTGAACCAGTTTCGTAAATAGCAGCAATTTTGAATAAACGCTGGCTAGGGACACGACCAAGGGGAGTATAAGTTGACGCATTGGGCATAATAACGCGCAGTTTATCGCCCAAGCTAACGCCGAGTTTACGGCTTAGATAACGGCTAATAGCAATGTGATAATTATTATTTAATACACTTTGCCAATTCCCCTGCACTACTTTGTCAGTGATTTTATAAAGCGAGCCATCATTATCATAGAGCCCTTGCAGCAGCACACCATGCAGGTCTTTATTGGTTTGCAGTATAGCTTCACCATGGCGGTATAAACTAACATGATCAACATACGGTGATTGCTCAAGATCAGCTTTAAGAGTATTCATTTGCGCTTTAGAGTGTTGTTTTGCCTGCACTTCAACGTGTGGAATGAGTCCGAGCATATTCGTTTTCAGGCTGCTTTCAAAACCGTTCATGACACTACTTACTGTAAAGAGCGCCATTAAACCAATCGCTATACCTGCAATAGAAAAAAAAGAAATAAACGAAATAAACGCATTGCCTTTGGAAGAGCGACTATATCTAAGTCCGATAAACAGGCTAACAGGTTGAAACATATTAATTAAAACATTAATGCTAAAAGTGTGGCTTTATAGTAGCACGAACTCAGCGCAATTGAATATCACCATAAATGTAAGAAATAATTTATAAATCTTATACTTGGCTATATTATAAGCAAATCACTAAGCCAAGCTAAACTTTTAATCCTGTTACTAGATAATCAAGTAATACCCGTACATTAGTAGCAACAAATTGCCGAGGAGGATAGAGCCCCCACACACCCTCTTGCTGAGGTTGATAAGCTGTTAATATTGGTACTAACTGCCCTGTTTTTGTCTCATTCTCTATGTAGTAATCCGGCAACTGAACAATACCCAACCCTTTTTTAGCGCCGTCAACCAGTGCCCAACCGCTATTGCAATGCAACCTCCCTGCTACTTTAATATGTTTGTCACGACCGTTTTCATTTACTCGCCAATAACTACTGTTACCAATTAAGCATTGATGCTGGTTAAGTTCACCTAACGTGTGGGGTTCGCCAAAACGCGCTAAATAGCTTGGTGCAGCACACATAATAAATCGCCGAGAGCTCAAGCGTCGCGCTTTTAAACTCGAATCTTTTAAATGGCCTAATCGAATGGCTAAATCAAAGCCGCCCTCCAGCAAGTTTTCTTGCTCGTTAGAGAGCGTTGCGATTACTTCTACCTCGGGGTGATCATGCATAAACGAATGCACTATCGGCATAATAAAACTTTCACCATACATAACCGGTGCGGTTAATTTAATTTTACCTTTAGGGGATGTTTGCACAGACGCGAGCCCCTGAGTGGCTTCATCCATAGCGTGTTGTAAATGTTTTACTTGGTGTAAAAACTGCTCACCTTCTTTGGTTAATACCACCTTTCGGGTCGTACGCGTTAAAAGTTGGGTATTTAACCGTTGCTCAAGCTTAGTAACATGGCGGCTAATATGGGCAACCGATAGACCCAACGCCTGTGCAGCTTGAGTAAAACTTCCCTCTTCGCCAACAGCAATAAACTCATCAATCCCTTCCCAACGCATTATTATTACCATACTGTAAAAGTGTTTTATTAATTTAGAGATTATCATTGTTATAGAAATAAATACAATAGACACATCACCCAATCAGTTTGGGTCTACAATTGATATTCAAACCACTACAAAGGATATACACATGTCTGAATTTATAAAATCAAAAGCAGCGATTGCCTGGGGCCCTAATCAGCCTTTAAGCGTTGAAGAAGTTGACGTGATGATGCCTAAAAAAGGCGAAGTGATGGTAAAAATTACTGCCACAGGTGTATGCCATACAGATGCTTTTACTTTATCAGGTGAAGATCCTGAAGGCATTTTCCCCGCTATTTTAGGCCATGAAGGTGCCGGGGTGGTTTACGCTGTGGGCGAAGGCGTTACAAGTGTAGAAGTTGGCGATCACGTTATTCCTCTATACACCGCAGAATGTGGTGAATGCAAAATGTGTACTTCAGGTAAAACCAACTTGTGCTCTGCTGTACGCGAAACACAAGGCAAAGGCTTAATGCCAGATGGCACAACGCGATTTTTCAAAGACGGCCAACCAATTTATCACTATATGGGGACGTCGACCTTTTCTGAATACACAGTACTTCCTGAAATCTCGCTAGCTAAAGTAAATAAAGAAGCCTCTTTAGAGGAAATTTGCTTATTGGGCTGCGGTGTCACTACCGGTATGGGCGCTGTAACAAATACGGCAAAAGTAACAACGGGCGATACGGTGGCAATTTTTGGTCTAGGTGGCATTGGTTTGTCGGCCATTATTGGCGCCAAAATGGCTGGTGCAAGCCGTATTATTGGTATTGATATTAACACCTCTAAGTTTGATCTTGCGACTAAACTCGGTGCTACCGACTTAATTAATCCAAAAGACTTCGACAAGCCAATTCAAGAAGTGATTGTAGAGATGACCGACGGCGGTGTTGATTACTCATTTGAATGTATTGGTAACGTTGATGTAATGCGCTCTGCCCTTGAGTGTTGTCATAAAGGCTGGGGAGAATCTGTAATTATTGGTGTAGCTGGTGCTGGCCAAGAAATTTCAACTCGCCCGTTCCAACTTGTTACTGGCCGTGTATGGCGTGGTAGCGCATTTGGAGGCGTTAAAGGTCGTTCGCAACTTCCTGAAATTGTAGAGCGTTACATGGCGGGTGAATTCGCTCTTAATGATTTTATTACCCATACCATGAGCCTTGAAGAAATTAACGATGCCTTTGATTTAATGCACGAAGGTAAGAGTATTCGTACTGTTATTCATTACTAGGGTCTGTTGACCTTTGCGGATTAAAATTTGTTCAAACTAGGGGCGGTTTAATCGCGGCGCGAGGTTTGTAACCTAGTGGGCTAAGTAAAAACCGAGCAACAAAGAGTAAATCGCCCCTAGGCAGAACCCTTCGGGCAGCGCCTGTTTGGCATTGATGCTGCGTTATCGCCTATTTATGGGGAATAACCACACCACATAGGCTCTGCCTTGCCTAAATAC